>JBFJKD010000210.1:0-4338 GCA_041635095.1 Porticoccaceae bacterium | reverse complement strand
GTGCTGCTGGTGCGCGACGAACAGGGTGTGGTGAACGGGTTTGTGAACAGTTGTCGGCACCGCGGTGCCCAGGTAGCGCAAGGGTGTGGCAATGCACAACAGGGTTTAAGCTGTCCCTACCACGGTTGGAGCTACAATCTTAAGGGCGAACTTAAGGCCATTCCAGACAGAGGCAGTTTTCCCGGAGTGGACAAGTCAGAGCGACCCCTGGTCCAGTTACCGGTGGTGGAGAAGTACGGCATGCTGTGGGTGTGCCCGACGCCGGGCGAAGAGATCAATATCGATCGTCACCTGAAGGGGCTGGAGTCCGACTTTGCGGCTTATAATTTTGGCAGCTACCATACGTACGCGCAGCGCACGCTACACTGTAAAATGAACTGGAAACTGATGCTGGATACGTTTCTGGAGGCCTACCACTTTGCCGCCCTGCACCCGACTACGGTGGGCCCGCTGTTTATCGCCAATCTTTGTCTGATGCATCCGTTTGGTCAGAACCTGCGGGAAATTCTGCCGCGCCAATCTATTAAAGAGCTGCGTAACTCACCGGAAGATGAGTGGGATATTGTGCCCCACAGCGCCATACCGTATTTGTTGTTTCCCAATACGGTGCTGGTTATGCAGCGCGATCATGCGGAAATCTGGCGCTCCTTTCCGGTGGGCGATAATCCCAACGAGTGCACGGTTCATCTGGACTTTTATATTCCGCAGCCAGCAGTGACCGAGCGCGCCAAAAATTACTGGAAAAAAAATCTCGATCTGACCGTAAGAACTGTCCTGGAAGAGGACATTCCGGCGGTGGAAAGTATTCAGGCCGGTTTGCGTTCGGGCATGCAAAGTCATAGTATCTTCGGTCGCAATGAACCGGCGCTGGCGCACTTTCACAAGCAAATCGCCACGGCGCTGGGAGACGCTGAGAAGTAATCATTTTTTGCTGTTATTGACGACAATGACGGTGATCGTGACAAGTACCTGGAGACTCTAACGTGATATCGAGAGACAAATTTTATATTAACGGGCAATGGCGAAAATCCGATGCTGCCCTGTTTAACGAGGTGATCAACCCAGCCACCGAGCAAATCGTCGCCAAAGTCGCCATGGGTTCGGTCGCGGATGTGGACAGTGCAGTAGCTGCTGCGCGTGGGGCGTTTGCGAGCTGGTCGCAGACGTCGCCCGAAGAAAGGGCTACTTACATCGATAAAATTGTCGCCGGGCTGGAAGCGCGCGGCGACGAGATAGCCGCCGTCATTACCGCGCAAATGGGCATGCCCGTGATGCTGGCCAAGGGCGCTCAGGTAGGCTTGCCAATTTTTACATTCAAAGAAGCGGCGCAACTGGCGCGCACCTATGCGTTTCACAGTGACCACGGCACCACGCGGGTCGTCAAAGAGCCGATCGGGGTGTGCGCCATGATTACCCCCTGGAATTTTCCTCTCAATCAGATTGCAGTCAAGGTTGCACCAGCACTGGCAGCGGGTTGTACCATGGTGTTGAAGCCAAGTGAAATAGCGCCGCTGGACGCTTTTTTACTGGCCGAGATAATAGATGAAGCCGGATTGCCGCCGGGGGTTTTCAATTTGATTGTCGGTGCCGGCCCCAGTGTCGGGGAGGCCCTCGCAGGCCATCCCCAGGTGGATATGGTGTCCATAACCGGCTCTACCCGTGCCGGATCGGCGGTTGCGGCAGCAGCAGCGCCATCGCTCAAACGCGTGTGTCAGGAACTGGGCGGTAAATCCGCCAATATTATTCTCGACGACGCCGACTACGAAAAGGCCGTTAAGGGCGGCGTGCGCCTGTGCATGTTTAACAGTGGACAGGCGTGCAATGCACCGACGCGTATGCTGGTACCGCGCAAGGATTTGCCGCAAATACAGGAACTGGTCAAACAGGCAGTCGCTGGCCTGGTGGTGGGTGACCCACTGGATGACAAAACTTATATGGGGCCAATCGCCAACAAAGCCCAATACGAACGAGTTTTGGCGTTTATGCAGCGCGCGCTGGACGAGGGGGCGACCTTGCTGGTAGGTGGTGCACAGCGCCCTGACGGATTGGACACCGGTTATTATGTGGCGCCGACAGTATTCACTGAGGTCGACAACAGCTCGCGCACCGCCCAGGAAGAAGCCTTCGGACCGATTTTGTGCCTGATTCCCTACGATACCGAAGAGCAGGCCATCGCACTGGCCAACGACAGTCCCTACGGCTTGTCTGGCTACGTGCAATCCGGTGACCTGGCTCATGCGCAAAAAGTTGGCAGCCGTATGCGCACCGGTGCAGTGGAGCTGAACGGTGCGCGTTTCGATCAGGGTGCACCTTTTGGCGGTTACAAAATGTCTGGAAACGGCCGCGAACACGGGGTCTGGGGGATGGAAGACTACCTCGAAGTGAAAGCCATTGTGGGTCACAATCCCCGTAAGTAGCTCGCACGGAACACCAGCGATCCGCACAGTCGGCGCCACCGGGCGGATATCTAAGCCTGGTGCGCCGCCCACGTGGCCCACTGCGACTGTCTTCGACACAGTGACCGTCTTCGACACATCACGGATTCCTGCAACATTGCAGAAAAGCCTTTTTAATTCAACTTGCTAGCCGATGTTTCTGTATACCACTTTATGTAATTCTAATTGTCTTCATGCTACTATCGGCGACCCTCGGGCAATCGCGCAAGCGTTGTCGGGGGTTGCTGGGGTGCGACGGGGCACTTTGCGCTGAATGATAGTGTGAATACGGCGGCGGTAAATGGACAGTCAGAATAACAAAATGCGTGACAACACTCAGACGGCAGCCCAGACACAGACGGCAGCCGAGTTCACCGGTGCTGGCGAGTTGCTCGATAGCCTGGTGCTGGTGGCCAGGCTCGAAGGATTAGTGGTTTCGAAAAGTGCGATTACGGCGGGACTACCGCTGGATGAAGGGCGACTGACGCCGGACCTGTTTGTGCGCGCGGCCAATCGCTCGGGTCTTGCCGCAACGTTGCTAACCCGCCCCATCGAAGATATTCCGCGGGACGTATTGCCAGCGATCCTGATGCTGAAGGGCGGCCAGTCCGCAGTGCTCACGGATATTAATACGGAACTCGGTTACGGAGTGCTGACCTCGCCGCAGGATCAGGTTTCCGAACAACTGTCCCTGGATGCCATTCGCGCACAGTACAGTGGCCACGTTTTTTACCTGCGGCCCATGCAACAGTTTGACAGCCGCACACCCAAAATCTACAAAAATACCGGTGAACACTGGTTCTGGGGCGTGTTGAAAAGCTCCAGCAGCATCTATCGGGATGTGCTGATCGCCTCCTTCTTTATTAACCTGTTTGTGCTCGCCCAACCTCTATTTGTGATGAATGTGTACGATCGGGTCGTGCCCAACAACGCCATTGAAACCCTGTGGGCATTGGGCATTGGCGTCGCCATTGTGTACCTGTTTGATCTGGTGATGAAAATATTGCGCGGCTACATGGTGGAAATGGCCGCCAAGCGCACCGACGTTATTCTCTCGGCACAATTGTTTGAACGCATGCTTAACCTGAAAACTCGGTATCGACCGGTGTCGGTGGGTGCGTTCGCCAACCGCTTACACGAGTTTGACGCCATCCGTAACTTTATTACCTCGTCCACCATACTGACATTAGTCGATCTGCCGTTTTTGCTGCTGTTTCTGGCGTTTATTTCCTATCTGGGCGGCTGGCTGGTGCTGATACCGCTAATCGTGATTCCCATTGCGGTGCTGATGGGTTATCGGGCTCAAGTACGTCTGCGTCCGGCCATTGAAAACGTGATGCGCGGCGCGGCCAAGAAAAACGCCACCCTGGTGGAAAGTATGGTGGGGGTGGAAACCATTAAAACCCTGGGAGCAGAAAGTCGCGTGCAGCGCGCCTGGGAGCAATCCGTTGGGTACGTCTCCCAGTGGGGTTTGCAGTCCCGTCTGATCTCCAACTCCACCATGATGTCGGTGCAGGCGTTGCAACAATTCGCCATGGTGGCGATTGTGATCGGTGGAGTGTATTTGATTGCCGAGCAGGAACTCACCATGGGCGGGTTGATTGCCTGTGTCATATTGAATGGCAGGGCCCTCGCGCCACTGGCCCAGGTGGCGTCGCTGCTAACCACCTATGACCACGCGGAAGGCACTCTCAAATCCCTGGATGAAATTATGGCGTTACCGGTAGAGCGGGCGCCGGAGCAACGTTTTTTAAACCGGGAAAAATGGCAGGGCGATGTCGTTTTCAAGGACGTCACCTTTTTTTATCCAGAGCAATCCAGTCCGGCGCTTGAAAGTGTTTCATTCAGCATTACTCGGGGGGAAAAAGTGGGGGTGATCGGGCGCATAGGTTCCGGTAAGTCG
>JBFJKD010000209.1:0-4359 GCA_041635095.1 Porticoccaceae bacterium | reverse complement strand
TGGCCACCGGCACCGGACGAACGGTAGGTATCAATCCGCAAGTCAGCCGGATTTATCTCCAGCAAATCGACTTCTTCCACCTCTGGCATAATCGCCACCGTGCAGGCGGACGTGTGTACCCGCCCCTGAGATTCCGTCTCTGGCACCCGTTGTACCCGATGGGTTCCCGATTCAAACTTTAGCTGGGAATACACCTTATCCCCCACCACCCGCACGATTACTTCCTTGAATCCGCCGTGTTCCCCATGACGTTCGCTAATTAGCTCCACCCGCCATCCGCGGGATTCTGCGTAGCGTGTATACATACGAAACAGATCGCCGGCAAAAATGGCCGCTTCATCGCCGCCGGTACCGGCGCGAATTTCCAGAAAAATATTGTTGTCGTCGTTGGGATCGCTAGGCAACAGCAACAACTGTAACGCCTGCGTCAATTCCTGACGCGACTGTTCCGCCTTTTTTAACTCGTCGCGGGCCATATCTCGCATATCGGGATCAGCATCCTGCAACAACTCCCTGGACTGCTCGATAGTGGCGTCGGCCGCCCGGTATTGTCCATAGGTTTTGGCGACCGGATCGAGCTCCGCATACTCGCGGGACAGCGCTCGAAAGCGCTCCTGCCTGCCAATCACCTCGGCGTCACTCAACAGCGCGCTGACCTCCTCGTAGCGCTCCATCAGATGATCAAGCTTGTCCAGCAGTGAACGCTTCATCGAGATATTCCGCCGTCATCGTCCAGTTCGGGCAAGTTGAACAGTTCCCGCGCTAACTGGAGCTGTTCGCTACGGCCTTCCTCGCCAGCGCGTTTTAGCCCCAGAGTCGGTGTATGCAGCAGTTTGTTGGTCAGACCATGGGCGAGGGAACGTACCACCGCCTCCACTGACTGCCCCTGGGCGAGGGCTTGCAGGGCTTTATCCAGTTCCGCGTCGCGCACTTCCTCCACGCTATTGCGAAATGCTCGAATGGTGCCCACGGCAGCCTGCAACCGCCACTGTTTTTGCCAGGCCTGTAAACATTCCGCAATGATGTCCTGGGCGCGATCAGCCGCATCCTGACGACCGCGCAAATTTTCTTCCACCGCTGTTTTGAGATCGTCCACCGTGTACAGATATACATCGTCCAGATTTGCGACTTCCGGCTCGATATCCCGCGGCACGGCAATGTCCAGCATAAACATCGGTCGGTGGCGACGCTGCTTGAGCGCGGATTCCACTGCGCCCTTGCCCAAAACCGGTAATTGGCTGGCTGTCGAGGAAATCACGATGTCCGCGCGGTGCAAATATTCGGGAATGTCCGATAACAAAATTGCCTCCGCACCATAAACCTCGGCCAGTTCCTGAGCATGGCGTAACGTACGATTGGCAACGGTGATGCTGCCCACCCCTTGTTCACGCAAATGGCGGGCGAGCAGTTCCACGGTTTCGCCAGCGCCGATCAACAGCGCATGCACCGCACCCATATCCGCAAAAATTTGCTGCGCGAGCCGCACCGCAGCATAGGCGACCGACACCGGATTCTGGCCGATCGCAGTCTCGCTGCGCACCCGTTTGGCCGCGTTAAAAACGTGTTGAAAAACCTGATTGAGGGCAGCCGAGACCGTGCCGGCCTGCTGCGCCACCGCGTAGGCGGATTTGATCTGCCCGAGAATTTGCGGCTCACCGAGGACCATTGAATCGAGTCCGCTGGCAACTTTCATCATATGCGCAACCGCCGATGCCTCGGCGTAGTGATAGCAACTGCCAGCCAGCACGGCGGCGGGCAGTCGATGGTAATCACTCAACCACTGCATCATCTGTTCGGTGCCAATGGTGCCGCTGCTGACGTACAACTCGGTACGATTACAGGTCGACAGGATGGCAATTTCTTCGACGCCAGTTTGCGCCCGAGCCTGCCCCAACGCTGTCACCATTTGTTCCGGGGCAAACGCGACTTTTTCGCGAATCTCCACCGGCGCCGTGCGGTGATTAATGCCAAGTATATGCAGCGTCATAGGGCAGTCCGATTTTCCACCATTAGCACCGGCGTCACGCCACTGGGTGACGCGCAAATGAAACAAATATGGCGATAACTGTCATAGGCATTATTGGTACAATGGACTCCACCAGTTGGGAATGTATTCCACAATGAGTAAGGCCTTTTTCCGCCACTCCGTGTCTTTAACCGGATTGCTGTTAGCGCTGTTGCTATCTGCTTGCGCAGGCGTTCAACAATCCGCTGAGTCCATCGCTGACCCGGCAGAGTTGGATTCTACTGTCCCCGAGGGGCCCAATTATCCCGCTCGCCCGTTCCCAACACAAACGTTTTACGACCTGTTAGTGGCCGAATTCGCAGGCAACCGAGGCCAACTAGCTGTTTCTCTCGATAAATATATCGCGCAGGCTAATTTAACCCGTGATCCAGGTGTCGCCGCACGCGCCGCAACCGTCGCCAATTATCTAAACCAGCAGGACGCGTTGCTGTCCATGAGCACATTGTGGGTCGAACTGGAACCGGATAACAGCGACGCTCGCCGGTTGGCCCTCTACGCCTTGGCTAACAGCGGCGATCTATTAACCGCGTTCACCCACGCCGAGTACCTGCTCGAACAGGACGACGGCGAGCCGATGCGCTCCCTGCCCGCTTACGGGAAAGATGTTTCCGAGCAATTGCGCAGTAGTTTACTGGAGCGCTACCGCCTCGCCGAAGCAGGCTACGCAAAAGCAACACCTGGTAAATCCACGGCCCGCGGCGACGTCGATCTGTTGTTTGGCAAAATTCTCCTGCTGCGTCAGCAAGAGCACCTGCAGGAAGCCTTGCTGGAGGGGCGGAGACTCGTGACGCGCGCACCAGAAGATGAACAAAGCGCAATTCTCTACACGCAACTGCTGTATGAGGACAAACAGCTCGACGCCGCGATTAAATTCGTCGCCACCGCATTGAAGCGCAACCCGGACAGTAAAAAACTGCGCCTGCAACAAATTCGCCTGGTCGCAGAAACGGATTTAACGCTGGCCCGGCAGTATATGAGCACCCTCGCCGAGCAACATCGCGACGATGCCAATCTGCAATTTGCGCTGGCTGGCGTCAACCGCGAGCAGGGATTGCGTGCCGAAGCGGTGCAAATTTATCAAGATATGATTGATCACCGGCAGCGCACTTCCGACGCCCACTTCCAGCTGGCGCTGATGGCCGAAGAAGATCAACGCCTGGAAGATGCCTTGATTCACTACAACAGCGTGCGTCAGGGGCGCAGTTTTTTGCCGGCGGCCGCACGCCTCACACAGCTACTGGCACAGCAGGGGCAGCTGCCCGCGGCACAGATGTACCTGCACAATTTACGCGGCGAAAACCCGGAACAAGCGGTGCGAATTTACCAGATCGAAGCAGAATTACTGATGCGCGAACGCCAGTACGACGCTGCCTTTGACCTGTTGGGCGATGCGCTGGCAATCTATCCCGGCAATATTGAAATCTTGTACACCCGCTCTCTCGCCAGCGAAAAACGCGGGGATGTGGGCGGTGCAGAACAGGACCTGCGTGCGATTCTCGCCGGCGACCCAAACAACGCCGCCGCACTGAACGCTCTTGGCTATACCCTGACGAACCACACGCACCGACACGCGGAAGCGCAACAACTGATTGAACAGGCGCTCAAACTAAATCCCAACGACGCAGCCACCATCGACAGTCTGGGCTGGGTGCTGTATCGCCAGGGCCGACACCAGGAAGCAGTGCAGCACTTGCGACAGGCTATGACTATTGTTCCGGATACGGAAATCGCCGCACATCTCGGCGAAGTCCTGTGGGTGTCGGGCAATCGGGAAGAAGCCAGGCAAGTGTGGGCCAAAGCGCTCGAAAGCGACCCCAACGATCCGGTGTTGCTCGAAGCACTGCAACGCCTCGGCGTCGAGCTATAGGCAGTGATCAACCGCGCATTATTGTGTCTGTTACTTATCGCACTGACTGGTTGCGTCGCACAACCAATCTCCAGCACCGTGCAGTGGCGCACCCACCATGCCGATATGCACGCCCTGCAGGAGTGGCAACTGATTGGCAAGATGGGGTATCGCACCGATCACGACAACGGCAGTGCCTGGATTAACTGGCAGCAACACACCACTGATTTTGACGTTCACCTGAGCGGGCCCTTTGGTGCAGGCACGACGCGTATCTATGGCGGCCAGCGCACGGCCGTACTCAGCCAGGCAGGCAAGGACGATGTGACGTCAAATTCCGCGGCGACTCTGAGTCAGACCCTGTTTGGGTGGACGCTGCCAGTGCAACACCTGAGCTACTGGGTGAAGGGGATTCCCAGCGCGCACTTACCGGTCACCCGCTCACGTCTCGACCAACATCAACTGCTGGAGCACCTCGAGCAGGGCC
>JBFJKD010000208.1:0-4361 GCA_041635095.1 Porticoccaceae bacterium | reverse complement strand
TGCGCAGCACCGCCACCCTCAGCCATAGCAGGAGACGAATCCTCGTCCACTTGTGGTGCATCAAGGTCCGCAGACGTGTCATTGTGTGAGCGTTGTTTTCGGTCAGACATGCAAAGTATTCCCAATGCCAGGCAACTTCTGGCTATATTGGGTCGGCGCCTGCAGATTCAAGTCATAGATTGCAATATAGTCACCCAATTCGGTATAACTACACACTTCTTCAACCTCGAGGTTTCACCACCACCTTGCTCACCGCACTTAGCGTTCAACAGTTTACCCTCGTTGACTCCCTGGAAATTGAGTTCGCTACCGGCATGACCGCAATAACCGGTGAAACCGGAGCTGGAAAGTCACTCATTGTCGATGCCCTGGGAATGGCGTTGGGCGATCGCGGCGATGCCGACCGCATACGGATTGGTTCTGACAAGAGCGAAATCGGCGCCTGTTTCGACCTGACCCACAATGCACCCGCCCAACAGTGGCTCATCGCCCATGACTACGAACCCGGGAACGAATGTCTGTTGCGGCGTATCTTTACCCGCGAGGGTCGCTCGCGGGGCTACATCAATGGGCAAGCGGCGACCATGCAGCAACTTCAGGAGCTGGGCGGCATGCTGGTGGACATTCATAGTCAGCACGAGCACCAATCCCTGCTGCGGCGCGAGACGCACCGACGCCTGCTGGACGACTTTGCCGCCAACGGGCCCCTGTTGGAGGCGGTCGCCCAGTGTTATCAGCAATGGCGAACAGCCGCGCGCAGGTACGAAGCGCTGCAAAATAATGCCGAGGCACTGGATGCGCGTCGCGAGCTGCTCGGGTTTCAGGTACAGGAGCTCGATCAACTCGGGCTCGCACAAGGAGAACTGGAGCAGCTCGAAGAACAACAACGCGTGCTTGCCAATGTCGATGTGGTACTCGAGCACGGTAGAGACATTATTGGATTATGCGCGGGTACCGATAGTAGCGACGCGCCATCTGATTTGCTCACCCAGCTGGGTCGAGCGCAGTACCTGATGGACGCTATTACGCACGCCACCGGCGCCTTGCACGAGGCGCGCGAGCTGCTGGTATCGGCCGGCATTCAGGTACAGGAAATGGTCTCTTCGTTACAGCACTATCTGGACAGCGTGGATCTGGATCCGGGTCGACTGCAGCAAGTCGAGAACAGGCTCAGCGCGGTGTACGAACTGGCGCGTAAACATCGTATTCGTCCCGAGCAACTGTGCGAAACCCATGCCCAACTGGCCAATGAACTGCGTGCCCTGGCTGACGAAGACAATGATGTCGAAAAATTGTGCGCTAACGTTGCCGGGTTGGAAACGGAGTACCGCCGTTGCGCCAAAAAATTAAGCGCGGCTCGCAGCAAAGCCGCGCGGAAATTTGCGCTGGCCATAAATCAGCAGCTGGCCGCCATGGCGATGGCCAGCGCCACCGTAGAGATGCCACTACAGCCACTGGCCAGTGGCGGCTTTGGCGCCGAGGGCATGGAAACAGTGGAATTATTGATTTCCACCAACCCGGGACAACCACACCGCGCCCTGGCAAAAATCGCTTCGGGAGGAGAACTGTCGCGGGTTAGCCTGGCTATCCAGGTCGTGGCGGCGCAGCGTTCGACGATCCCGGTCCTCGTGTTTGACGAGGTCGATGTGGGTGTCGGTGGCGCCACCGGGAATGTTATCGGACGCTTACTGCGCCAGTTGGGAGAACAGGGTCAGGTGCTGTGCATCACGCACCTGCCGCAGGTGGCGAGTTGCGCCCACCATCATTTTATTGCCAGTAAAACACAGGGTACCGACAATGCGGCCAGCAGTCTCGAGGTGCTCGACGAAGCGGCACGGGTTGCAGAGATTGCGCGCATGTTGGGCAGCGCCGCGGCCAGCCAGCAATCTCTTGGCCACGCCAAAGAAATGCTCGCATTGGGGATGGCTACGTAAAACTTAGCAACCAAACCATCCACAATAATTTTGATTCAGGGATCGAAGAGTAGCCGCCCTTTCGGGCGTTCACCCCAGGAAGTGAATTGTGACCTTTTATAACATCATGGATATTCAGCCCTATCACTGGCCATCCATCGGCGCCGCCCTGTTATGCGGCATGATTATTGGCCTGGAGCGCCAGCTGCGAGGTAAGCCGGTGGGCATTCGCACCTCGTCGCTGATTATCCTTGGCACCTACGCATTCGTGGTTGCCGCACTGGCGGTAAGCACCGACGTATCCGACCCCTCGCGAGTTATCGGACAGGTGATTACCGGCATCGGATTTCTCGGCGCCGGGGTTATGCTCGCGCGGGATGGTGTGGTCCTCGGCGTAACTTCTGCGGCGACGATCTGGGCGTTGGCCGCCGTCGGCGTCACCATCGCCATCGGCCACACCTTGACCGCCATCAAACTCTCCATCATCGTCGTCGCAATTCTGGTGGGCGTCGATATTCTGGAGGCTTATTCACAATCCATGACTCGCGGGGTCCATCGCAAATATCAAGGCTGGAGGGGTAAAAATATCCCCTGACCTGCCGCACACGCAAAGGAGGGTAGCTTGACAATACCATCCCAGCAAGGAATTCCCGCCCTTTGCGCAGGGGCGCGCGAAGCAACTACTCCGCAGGTTCCTGGGCGTGCTGCCCGTCCGCGTCACTCCCAGGCGCCGCTGGCGCACCGGCATGCATCCCGCCACCCTGCGTGTTCATCATTTCCATCATACCCATCATCATTTCCATATGGTCGTGCATTTTAGCCATATGGGCCTGCATGATTTGCATCCGTTCACCATCATTCTTGGCAGCCGCCATCTTCCCCATATCGGCCTTCATCTCCGCCATATGGGTTTTCATCATAGACATATTCATCATACCCATTTTTCCGGAACCACCCATCGGGGCAGCCACCAGCACTAGCGGGAGTGCAACGGCCACTATCATTACCAACGTTTTAATCAGTTTCATATCAAGGTCCTTGTAAACGAATTGAGTCCGCAGACTAGCGCCGAACCGCTATCTGTTCATTAATGCAGATCAACTATAGTGGAACGAGCGTGTAGTGGAGCGAGCGTGTAATTTCTGGTTGTTCTGCGACTTTGGTGGTGGCTTACAATTTCAAAGGGAGGTAATGATGCGCAGAGAACCCTGGCTTCGAAAAGTCGGACCTTGCCGGTAATCTGTTGCCGGTTATCTACAGATAGCGAGACTGCCTGCCTTCAAACAAGTCCTTGTGGTCCTCCAGCAGGTCAATCAGGAAATCACGACACACTCTGACCCGCGCGGTGGAACGCAAATCCGCATGAATCAGTACCCACAAACCCCAACCACTCTGTTCAACATCGACAGTAAGACGCAACACCTCGGGCTGCAGGTCCGCCAACCAGCAGGGCAGACGCGCCATACCAATTCCCTGCTGTACAGCGCCAATCATGGTCGCTACATCATCGACCCGCAACGCCACCCGCGCGTCGGGACAGTGCGTGGACACCCATTCGGGTAGAGAAGGATCGTCGCGCCACAGCACCACATCATGGCGTGTCAGCTCCCTTTGCTGGTAGGCGCGGGAGGTGTAAAGGCCATGCTGAAATTCCGCCACTTTCTTTCCCACCAGATAATCCGGTGGTTTGAGCGTCCCACGGATCGCAATATCCGCTTCCCGCGCCGCCAGGTCGCGAACGGCTGTGGTAATAAATAACTCCACATCGATGTCGGGGTAACGGCGGTTAAATTCGGGCAAATAGGGCAGCAAAAAATGCTTGGCAGTAGAGTGATAGGCGGTTATACAAAGTTTGCCCTGCAAACGGTTATCGACACCGAACAGGTCCCGCTCTACGCTCTGAGTGTGCTGTTCAATGTGCAGCGCATGCTGATAAATATTTTCCGCCGCCTGGGTCATCGCATAGCCACTGTGCAGGCGTTCAAACAGGCGCACGCCATGTTTCTTCTCATAGCCATTAATACGCCGTGACACCGTTGAATGGTTGACCCCGAGGAGTGCCGCAGCCGCCGAAATACTGCCCTCCCGAGCAACCGCCAGGAAAAAGCGCAAATCATCCCAATCGTTCATCCGTGCATTTTTGCATAGATAATTTGCGATTGTCGAGAATTTACACACACTGCTTTCGCCCTTACATTACACGCTACATCGCGAGCCAGGAAGTCAGTCAAGAACCCGGCGAGCAGTTAAATTAAATATTATTTATGTAATCGCAACTGGAGAAAACCCTATGTTTAGAAATATTCATGATAAATGCCTGGAATCTGACCTGTGCAAGGAGGCGAATGCACGTGAACACAGGGTATGTCCGCCGGATCAACAGGAATCGGATACTCAGTTTATTCTGGGGTTAGCGGTGGGGGCAGCGATCATTGCCGTCTATATTCT
>JBFJKD010000207.1:0-4375 GCA_041635095.1 Porticoccaceae bacterium | reverse complement strand
TTTTTATATGTCGGCAGCCCCTGCAAACAGGTGCGCCCCCTGTCGCAAAGCGAGAAAACATTTTTGCCCTATGCGGCCGGTAATTATGTCAAATTAAAAGACCAATATCTGGCAGCCGCCGCAACCAAAAAATAACTCAACACATGTCCCCGTAAGGGTTTTCAGGCGTTAACGGCACCGCCTGTCGGTAACCGGGGACGCTAATACTGCGATCAGAGATCAGCACATCGTTATCTTCGATTACCCCTTCGCCAAAGCGGTAGATCGGCGTCAACTCTCCCCGATCCGCTTTGACCTGGTAATCCGCGGCCTGTTCGCGGGTGCACTCCCGCGTGCGGCAGTACTGATCCCACACCGCGCGATGGCGTCTGGCCAGCATGCTCTGCGCCGTTTGCGCCGAGAGCACCACGCCGGTGGCATTGTTGCCCCCGAAACCCTTGGAGTTGATAAATGCTACATCGAGATTTTCTACCTCGAGATCCCGCAAAGGAAAATTCAACCGCTGGCGGTGCACATCTTCGGCCACGGCGTCGATGGTTTTGATGCCGGGGATACGGCGGTGGGCCATAGCGCCCAATGCCGCCACGATTTGATCACCGCTGGCCGGCGCGAGGGAATGGCCTACATACGCTTTGACCGCACAAATTGGCCAGTTGGAAATACCAAAGGCTTCCGCCAGACGATCAAAAATAATCGACTCCGTCACGCGATTTTGTGGGGTGCTGGACCCATGCGCCAACATAAAGCTGCGGGTGCGGACGGTTTCTTCACCGAGAATGCTGCGCGCCGCCGCCAGTGCCTTGCCGATGGTCAGATAGTTACCGGGGCCAGGACCGGAAATGGATTTTTTAATTCCGTCCGCGTCGATAAACACGTCCGTTACAGCGCCATAAATGTCCGCGCCCAACTCGATAGCCAGGGCATCATCCATCAGCACCACATACTGTGCCGATTCCCCCATCACAAAGCCCGCGTTGTTGCCGAAGGGGCGGCTATAGCGTCGCGGATTTGATCCGTCCCGGGCGTCGACACGCAGCAGGCCTTCGTCGGTCGCCAGTGCGCCCATATTGCCAAACCCCTCCATCACTTCGGGGGTGATCGGCGCTTCGCTGCCACCGACAAACGCCACGCGCCGCGCACCGCTGTGGATGTCTCGCACGGCGGCGCGCAAATTGTAAAGGAAGCTGGCGCAGGCGCCGGTAACAGCCTCCGTGTGACCCAGGCTGCCGAGCACGTAGGCGTTGACAAAATCGGCGGGCATGCTGTTCAGCCCCATGGGAATTTGTTTCGACGTCGGTCGCCCACCCATTTGCCGCGCGCGGATCATGCCGCCAAAGCCTTCCTCGCTCAGTTGGCCCAGTCCGCTCGAGGCGTAGGTGCCAACTTGATCGGGGCGCACCGCATCACAGATTCGGGCCCACGGAATACCGATGGAACGCAGTGCGTCGGTGGCGGCAAACACTGCCATTTGCAAGCCCCGGGGTTGAAAGCGCGAGTGGTAGAGCGCCCCCGGATCGAACCCCTCGGGCAATTGTCCCGCGGCTTTTATCGGCGTCGGCCGAGTGCTGGCCAGCAACCAGTGTTGCGTGCCCCGCACACTGACATCGGCAACCCCGTCGCTGTCCACATTGATGTCCCAGCCCGGCCCCAGGGGATGGGGTAAATCCCGGGCGGACGTTCGAAAGCACAGGCTGCCATCGCGCGGGGCCAGCGCCACGTTCCTTTGCCAGGGTGTCGCATCGACGTCGTAATAGGCCGGGGCAATCCGGCGTATGAGGGTTCCGTCGCGCACTGCACCCGCGTACTGCGCGACCACCTCGCCAGCGCTGAGTCGTTGCCCCTGATGATCGGTATAGTCACTGCCGTTCCAGGTGACCAGGCGCATCATGGTAGCCAGTCCCGCCACGGTTTGTGCCTGCTGTTGCTGGGGCAAGCTTTCCAGCACCATGCGCCGGTAGGATTGCTCGAACGAGCTTCTGCCAGCGGCATTGGCGCCACCATAGCCCACGATTACTGGAAATACTGCCATAACTGCCCGAGTTCCTTGATCTGTTGTCGTAGAAGGGTGTTGCGTCGCCGAGCAGTTTAGGAGTCCTGGCTGCCTTGCGTAATGGGCATTTTGGTCAGATAATAAGTCAAATCAGCCATATTGGAAAGCAACATGCCGCAATCTCCCCATCGGGTCGCCATTTTGCTGAGCGACAATGTGCTCGCCACCAGCGCCACCCTTCCCGTCGAAATTCTGCGTACCGCGGAAGGTTCCGCCATCGCTCATCAGCGCACTGCCCGGCCCATCGACGTACAAATACTTTCCGTGGACGGTCAATCGGTAAACTCATCGTCGGGTTTTGCCCTGTCCCCGACCGGCTCTCTCAACGAAGAGGATAACTACGACCTGGTGCATATCCCGGGACTGTGGCGCAACCCGCGGCCGATACTGGCCAAGTTCAGGGAATGGCTGCCGTGGCTGCGACGCCAGCACGATCAGGGCGCAATGATTTCAGCGGTAGGCACTGGCAGCTGCTTCCTGGCGGCGGCCGGATTGCTCGACAACCGGCCCGCCACGACTCACTGGCATTACTTCGACCAGTTTCAACGGGACTACCCCCAGGTGCAGTTGCAACGCCAGTACTTTATAACCCGCTCGGAAAATCTGTATTGCGCGGCCAGCGTCAACTCCCTGGCAGAGCTGATGGTGCATATCATCTACCGCTGGTACGGCCGCAGTGTCGCCAATTTGGTACAGCGCAACTTCTTTCACGAAATTCGCAACTCCTACGAGCTGTCCAATTGCTACGGCGAGGAATCCGATTATCTGGCGGACGAAAGTATTCTGCAGGCGCTGATCTGGATGAAGGACAATTTTTACCGCGCCGTGTCCATTCACGGCCTGGCGCAGCAATTCAATATGAGTGTGCGCACTTTTAATCGACGTTTTAAAAACGCGCTGGGCAAGGCACCGCTGGACTATTTACAGGTGCTGCGATTAAACAACATCAAGGAACTGCTGCAGCACACCAATTTGACTCTGGCTGAAATTGCCAACCGCTGCGGCTACCAGGACGTCGCCCATCTCACCAAACTATTCCGCCGCCACTTCAACACCACCCCCGGGCAGTATCGGGGCACGGTGCGCGCCAAGCTGTTCACCACCCAATAAAAGCCCGATCGACCGCGTCTCTATGTAGCTCTCAAACAACACCTTTTTTGCGCAACGACCACAGCGTGCGATACCCTGCTCTGGTTAATTTCGTTGCCCGAATGCTATCATCGCGCCCGGCAACGGCTCCTGGTTGCCAAAGATAGGACACCGCCGCTTTTAACCGCGTTTTTTGCCTGCGTTTTCAACGGCCCGCGCGCCGTATAAAGCTGCGCCTTACTTATTCCAACGCCACTCACCCGCGAGCCTGTGCATATGACCGAAACATTAACCTGGAACACGCCGATGATGGTCTCCGCGATCATTATGGCCCTGACCTTTATTGGCATATTTACCGAGGGCGTACACGGTTTTCACCGCACTAAATTTGCCATGCTGGGGGCAGGGGCGATGATTATCGCGGGTCAGATATTCGGGTTTTACAACCCCGAGCTGGCTCTCAAGGCCATCGACTGGAACGTAGTCTTTCTGCTCGGCGCGATGATGACCATTATCGCCATCATGATCCCCACGGGTGGCTTTCAATTTATTGCCTACTGGATTGCCCGGGTCAGTGGCGGCAACCTGTTTTTGCTGATGGTGCTGATGGGGACAGTGGTCACGGTTATTTCCCTGTTGCTCGATAACGTCACTACCGTCGTCATTTTCGGACCGTTGATTATTCTTATCTGTCAGGCATTGAAAGTGAACCCCATTCCGTTCTTGTTAACCGCGGCCCTGCTGTCCGACACCGGCGGCGTGGCGACGCTGGTGGGGGACCCGCCCAATCTGATGATCGGCTCCGCTGCGGATATTAGTTTTAACGCCTTTTTCCAGCATATGGGCGGGTTGGTTTTCATCGCCTGGCTGGCCACCGTGTTTGGGCTGAAGTTGTTATTCAAAAAGGAACTGGCAACCCAGGCTGCACAACCGGATTTTTCGGAGCAGGAGAACATTACCGACAAGCGCACCTGGTATCTCGCCATTGGCGTTCTGGCTCTGATGGTGGTGTTGTTTATTTTGCACCACAGTATTGGCTGGGACGCGTGGATGGTCGCCGCGCTCGGTTTGACCACGCTGCTGTTTCTGGCACCGCGCGCCGATATGGACGGCGCGTTCGAACAACTGGAACTCTCCTTGCTGATATTTTTTATCTCGCTTTTTGTCCTGGTCGGCGGGGTGGAACACAGCCACTTTCTGGAATACCTCGGGCACTATATCGAACCCTTTGTTACC
>JBFJKD010000206.1:0-4378 GCA_041635095.1 Porticoccaceae bacterium | reverse complement strand
GTACGGCGGGCTGATTTTTTCGCCTGGGTGGTGGTTTGGGCGGATCTTGTCTGGGCGGCTAAAAGAGAATGTCGTATGATCCGCGCCTTTACCGACAGGACGGCACTATAAATGTTTGCATGGTTGGCGAGCCCGGAAGCGTGGATAGCACTTGGCACCCTCACGGCCCTTGAGATCGTCCTCGGCGTCGACAATATTATTTTTATCTCGGTGCTGGTGGGCCGCTTGCCGGAACATCAGCGCAACTTCGCCCGGCGGGTGGGACTGGGCCTGGCCATGCTCACCCGCCTCGCCTTACTGTTTTCCATTTCCTGGGTCATGGGTCTTACCGCCCCCTGGTTTACGGTGTTCGGCAATGCCATTTCGGGGCGGGATATTATTTTGATTGGCGGCGGTCTGTTTTTGCTCGCCAAGGCCACTCACGAAATAGGTAACAGTCTGGAAGGCGTCGAAGGTGGCGGCGCAGCGATGGTTGTCACCGGGCTGGGCATGATGCTGGTACAGATTGCGGCGCTCGATATTGTGTTTTCACTGGATTCGGTTATCACCGCCGTCGGTCTGGTCGACGAGGTGTCGATTATGGCGATTGCGATTGTGCTGGCGGTGCTGGTGATGCTGCTGGCGGCTAAATCAATCGGCGATTTTGTCGACGCCCATCCCAGCATTAAAATGCTGGCGTTATCATTCCTGATTCTGGTAGGTGTGACATTGATGATAGAGGGCTTCGATGTCCATGTGCCAAAGGGTTACATCTATTTCGCGATGATGTTTTCCGTGGCGGTGGAAATGTTAAATATCCGCATGCGCAAAAATCGCGCCCAACCAGTGCGATTGCACAAGCAAATTCGCGCAGCGGACGAGAATTCACGGTGATTTCCGTATGGCCGCCGACGCAAAACGGGCACTCGGCGTGATCTATTACCTGGTTAAAATTGTGATCTCCGCCGGGTTGATCGTGGCGATTTCTGAAATCGCCAAACGCAGCACGCTGCTTGGGGGTGTGCTGGCGTCGCTGCCACTGATTTCCGTGCTGGCGATGATCTGGCTTTACCTCGAAACCAGGGATGTAGCGCGGGTAGGCGCGCTTGCCACCAGCGTGTTCTGGCTGGTGCTGCCTTCCCTCGCCTTGTTTGTCGCGCTGCCGTTGTTGCTCCGGCAGGGGTTGAACTTTTACATTAGCCTGGGCCTCGCAGCGGGGATTACGGCGGGCTGCTACGGTTTGATGATGGTCGCGTTGACCCACTACGGCATAAAGCTATAGCCTTGCGCAGACGCCACCCTGGCCTAGCTTTCTCTTCAGGTTCCACAGATCAGTACCCCCTGACGTTGCGCTTAACCTGCCCATTGAAGGGCATACAGGCTTGATGCGCTGCTGCCAGATTGTGTCGTTATTTTATTGCGCATATCGCTTGGTATTTTCTATACCGCCCGGTAACATGGGGCGCGCTGAACATTCGTATACACCTTTCTGGGGGACCTTAACGTGTCTGGAATTTTAAGTTACGGAGCCTATATTCCGTATTACCGCGTTACGCGACAGGCGATGGGCGGCGGCAAGGGAGAGCGGGCGGTTGCCAGCTTTGATGAAGACGCCGTATCCATGGCGGTGGAGGCCGGCCGCGAGGCGCTGAGTGGGTCAGATGTGACGCTAAGTAGTGTTATCTTTGCAACCACCAGTCCGCCTTATGCCGAAAAGCTCAATACCACAGCCATCGCCGTGGCGCTTGATTTGCCGTCGACGGTAGCCAGTATGGAGCTGGGTGGCAACAGCCGCATGGGTCTGGCGGCCCTGATATTGGCGGCGGATCTTGGCAAGGCGGGGCGCACCTCACTGGTGTGTTGTAGCGACGTGGTGGTCGGTGCCCCCGGTGGTGCCCGCGAACGGGACAGTGGTGACGGAGCAGTGGCGTTTGTCATGGGTCCTGATGAAAAGGCTATAGCGAAGGTACGTGGCAGTGCGTCCAATACCACGGAGATACTCGATGTATGGCGTCTGCCCACGGATCGCTTTGCGCGACAATGGGAGGAACGTTTTGGTGTCGAGGTACTGGGCCCGGTCAGTATCGACACGGCAGCGCGTGCACTGACAAATGCGGGAGTGGCGCCGGGTAGTCTGGCAGCGGTGATACTGGACGCAACCAACAAACGTGATGTTGCCGGTATTCCGCGGGCGCTGGGCCTGAAACCAGAACAATTGGCCGATATGCTCGGCGATACCGTCGGCCGCACTGGCGCAGCGCACCCCGGACTGGTACTGGCGCAGGTACTGGATACGGCGGTACCGGGAGATCTTATTCTGGTGTTGTCTACCGCCGATGGTTGCGATGCAGTGGTGCTGGAAGTTACCGACGCTATTCTTCAGGGCCGTCCCAGGCGCGCGGTTGCCCAATGGTTGGCGTCGAAAAGTAATGATCTTCCTTACAACACTTATTTGAAGTGGCGCGGAGTTTTGCCCTTCGAGCCACCTCGCCGTCCGGACCCGCCCCGCCCCGCGGCACCGATTATGAAGCGCCACGAACAGTGGAAATATGCCTTCCACGGATCCCGTTGCGAATGTGGGCAGGGCCATTTACCGCCGCAACGGGTGTGCGTTAAGTGTCGGGCGGTAGATAAAATGACACCGGAATCCTTTGCCGAGGACCCTTGTAGAATCACCACATTTACTCTCGACCACCTGGCCTACAGTTTGCAGCCGCCAGTGGTTTCCATGGTGGTGGATTTTGACAAAGGAGGGCGCCTTGCCTGTGAGCTGACAGACGGCGATCCGCGCACGGTAAAAATTGGCAATCGACTGGAAATGACGTTCCGTCGCTTCTATACCGGGCAGGGCGTGCACAACTATTTCTGGAAAGCGAGACCACAACGCTAGGAGATCGGCGATGGCTAGTAACGGGATTAAAGACAGAGTTGCGATCGTGGGCATGGGCTGTACCCAGTTTGGCGAACACTGGGACCGGGATGCCTCGGACATGTTGATCGAAGCGGCTGGGGAGGCGTATCAGTCCGCCGGTGTAAAACCCGATGAGGTGGACGCCTA
Organism: Porticoccaceae bacterium; assembly: GCA_041635095.1. Lineage (GTDB taxonomy): Bacteria > Pseudomonadota > Gammaproteobacteria > Pseudomonadales > Porticoccaceae > JBFJKD01. Next base: position 1,341 of record JBFJKD010000206.1, on the reverse strand, counting down.
CTGGCTGGGCACCTTTGCCAGTGGCATTTCCGGCATGATGTTGTCGGAGGCGCTGAAGACGCCCTACAAACCGGTTACCCGTGTCGAAAATATGTGTGCGACAGGCAGCGAAGCCCTGCGCAATGCGGCCTACGCCGTGGCCAGTGGCGCCTACGATCTGGTGATGGCCATCGGCGTTGAAAAACTCAAGGATGGCGGCTATTCCGGGTTGGTGGTACCTACCCCCGACGGGGATGGGACCGAATCGAGTATGACGGCCCCGGCGATGTTTTCCCTGTTGGCGCCAGCCTACTGCAAGAAGTATGGGGTTGAGGAAAGCCAGCTGAAAGATGTGCTGTCGCGCATTGCCTGGAAAAACCACGTTGCCGGGGCAAAAAACCCCAAGGCCCAGTTCCGCAAGGAAGTGCCAATGGAAACCATCTGTAAATCGCCGTCCATCGCTGGCATGTTTGGCGTATTTGACTGTTCCGGCGTGGCGGATGGTTCCGCGGCAGCCATTTTGTGCCGGGCTGAGGATGCCCATAAGTACACGGACAAACCTATTTATCTAAAAGCGTTTTCCATTGCTGCAGGACCGAATGAAGGCTTTATCAGTGAGGATTACGACTTCACCACCTTTCAGGAAGTCTCAGCCTCCGTGGAAGATGCTTACCGGCAGGCGGGCGTGACTGATCCCCGGGAACAGATCAGTATGGCGGAAGTACACGACTGCTTTACTGCTACCGAGCTGGTGTTGATGGAAGATATGGGTTTTTCTGCGCGCGGCGAGGGCTGGAAAGACGTCCTCGCCGGGCGTTTTGACGGCGATGGCGCCCAGCCGGTAAATCCCGACGGGGGGTTGAAAAGTTTTGGTCACCCGATTGGCGCAAGCGGTTTGCGCATGATGTATGAGATGTGGCTACAGTTTCGCGGTGAAGCGGGGGAGCGGCAGATCGCCAATCCAAAGCTCGGGCTCACCCACAATCTGGGTGGTCAGCCCGGGCGCTGCGTGAGTTTCGTGTCCATTGTTGGCCGGGATATTGGCTAGTATTTAGCGCGATGGTTAGTATTTAGCGCGATTTTGGCGTGATAAAAAACCCGGCCATTGCCGGGTTTTTTCACTTTAAAATACCGTTTAATAATTTATGCGCAGCGCTATTTGCGCTTCATGGCCGAGAAAAACTCGTTGTTGTCCTTGAAGCTCTTGAGCTTGTCCACCAGGAATTCGGTGGCGGAGAGATCCTCCATGTCGTGCAGTAATTTGCGCAAAATCCAGACGCGCTGCAACTCCGCCTCGCCCATCAACAAATCCTCGCGACGGGTGCCGGAGCGGCGAATATTGATGGCGGGATAGATGCGTTT
>JBFJKD010000205.1:0-4451 GCA_041635095.1 Porticoccaceae bacterium | reverse complement strand
TCGTGGTGTGAGAACGCACTCCAGTTACGTATGCCCGTGGAATGATCCCGGTTACCGAAGCCTTCTACCTGCCACTTTCGGTCGCGAAAACGGATGTTGCCGGTCACGCGCCCCGCCTGCTCCAGATGAAACCCCGTGGCAGAATTTTCAGATTGGCCAGCCATGGCATTATGGGCAGGCATAATGGCTTCCCACGCGATGTCGACCTTTAACGGCGTTAAGTCGTCGGCAAAAGTAACCTGATAGCGATGCAATAACTCGATAGCTTGATAGCTGACACCGCCCAGCGCCAATCCGGTATCGATGTCGCCCTCGGGTAATGGCAAGTGATGCCAGGCTCGGTTGTAGACTTCGCGGCCGGCAACCGCAAGCAACACGGTCATATTAGCCTTTCCCTGATTGGGATAAATGCCCACCCGGGTGAAAAAAGCAATGTCCTGTTCCGGGTCATACAGATTGAAATACCAGCTCTCCCCCCACAGCACATTGTCGCTGCTCGGGACGTGGCGCTTGTCATCATCAGGCTTTAGCACGGAATGTTCTCCTTATCGATATTAGCAGGTAAATCTGCGTACAAGGTGGTGCCTGGCATCCGCATTCAGGCTTAATTCCCGCGCTATAAAATTGTCTGTCGTGCCCGCCACGTTCTCCATCACCTGCCAGGCTGCCTCAAGATATATTCTGCGAGCGTCGAGAATGGGAACAATAATTTCCTGATCAAATGGAATACCCTGGGAATCGAACATGTGTTCGAATTTTTTGATCGATGCCCCGAGATCGGCGTAAGCGCTGGAGGATATCAGGTAATCCTCGCGCACTTCCACGTCGGACACGCCCAGCGCCTTAAGCAGCAACGCCGACGCGATACCAGCGCGATCCTTGCCGAATGAACACATCACCAGAACATTGCCTTCGCGTTCCAGCATATGACTGAACATAGCGCGATAACCAGGTATTTCCTCTCGGGCGAGCTCCCGATACCGGTCTATCATAATCTGTTCCGCGCCCTGTGCAGTGAGTCCCTCTTCCAGCAACATTGACCACAAATTTTCGACGCTTGCGACCAGCATACCCAACGCCACCACCTCGGTATCTGAATTAACACCCAACGTGTTTTTTGTGCGTTCAACAGGGCTACGGAAATCGTAAACTGTACTTATCTCCAGGCGCTCGAATGCAACGCGATCACTCGCAGTATCGAGATGCAGAAAACCCGATCGATACAGGCGGTCACCAGCCGTGGTGCGACCACCGGCGGTGTGATACCCACCCATGTGCCGAAAATTCATGGTGTCCCCAAAGCTAAAAAACCGATTCACTAACGCCACTCCTGAGAAAGAAAAAATTCATCTGAAATCGCCACGGATACGCAGCTTACCGTACCACCACCCCACGAGTTGACGACAGTATTCTTAAAACCCCTCATAAAAACCCATTAATAGTACCGCGAACAGCACCATTTTCAGCAAGCTTTTCCATGTAAGGCTTGCTTGTACGGCTTTTTAACGCTAATAATAGCCTCGGATATCCGACGCACCACCGTTCAGGCTGTTATATCACATGCCGGTGACATCGTTATCACTGGCAGGCCGTAATCCTTATGTATGGCCGACGAGAACCTCGCACCGGTGCGCCAAAACAACAATCACAGCAGGACAAGACTCACGGGCTTGGTCTGCAGGCGAAACTAAAGGAGAGCACGATATGATCACTGATCAGGACGTATTTTTCCATCCACCCACCTCCGATGACCCTACCTGGGCCGAAACCAACTATTTTGGGTTCTACCTCCCCGGCGAACCCCTGCATGTCAGTGTCTATGTGCAAGCCAAACCCAATCTCGGCGCGGTTTTGTCCAGCGTGACCTGCGTGGATGGCTTTTCAAACGCGCCCCACGAGGTGCTTTATTCAGACTGCCATGTGCATCTGCCAATGCCCAAGGGAAATCTCGACAACTACCAGCTTGCCAATGGTCTGTCGATTACCTGTACGAAACCCGTTATGGACTACCACATTCGTTTCGACGGTGGCGAGGGCGTTTCCCTGGACGTTAACTATCAGGGTTTAATGGCACCCTATGATATTCACGACCCCGAGATGGATCCCCTCGCAAATGCCGTGATCAAGGGCGACAGCGTTAGCAATCACGCCTACGCCGGGCACTGGGATCAATCCGGTCGCGTGACCGGGACCTGCAATATTCGCGGGAAACAATACGCAATCGACTGTGTTTCCAGCATGGATCACAGCTGGGGATTACGGGGCGAGAGACAGCTGAAGAATTTTTGCTGGATGAATGCCAATTTCGAAAACGATACAAGTATTCACTGCATTTATCTGGTCGACCCCAATCATATTGATCGTTATCCTGCCATCGTGCACGGTTATGTTCGGGAAGGTAACAACGTCTATGGCATAAAATCAGGATCCGGGAAAATATTGCGCGATGGCTACCTGCATAGATTTTTTGAATTGCAGGTTGAAGATGTGCGCGGAAAAGTTCATCGCTTTACGGGTACACCTCTGACCGCTAATCCCTGGCTGGCCTGGCCCTTAATGTACCTCGCGCACGCTTTTGTACGTTGGGAGATGGCGGGCACGATAGGTTATGGTGAAGTTCAGGACCTCTGCAAAGAGGAATTCAACGCCAGACCAGCATAGATAACCGGCCTGGCGTGTCTTGCGCGAAGCATCTGGACCTAACCCTAAATAACGAATCGCGTTCTGGAGAAATTTGAATGGGCCCCGAAATTTCACAATTTCTGTCTGGCATGAAAAAAACCATTGAACAGGTGGTTATGCCTAACCTCACGGACCGTTTTGCCCAGGAACAAGCGGGAATCGTCGCCGCCACGCTCGGTTTTCTAGGTACCGTGCAGGATAAAGTTTTTCACTACGAACTGCTGGAAAATTACGAATATAAGCGTATTCTCCGGGAGTTCGTCGACTTATTTACGCAGCAGAAAGATACGCCCACGGCGTTAAAAAACATCCTCGAGAACATTCATAAGCACTTCGCCGACGATCAACCGGGGGATGCGGTCTATTTGCGTCCATACACCTATATTCGTGCGAGCAATGAAGTGATGAAAGAGCTCCTGTGCGAGCTAATTCAGCAGCAACCCGCTATGTCGGTTAACCTGCGCAGCACTTTTGAAGGCGTCCTGAAACCTTTTTTTAAGAGCATCGAATCGCGAGAGCGCTCCTGGGTAAAGGCGCTAGGTTTTGATCCCGAAGCAAAACACCAACCCGACATTGCTAATCTGTTGTATAGCGAAGGCTATCTAAACATTAACAATAACGCGTAACTTGAATGTCCCGTGCAAACAACAAAACAAATAGGTATTTTTTAAGGCAATACCCATGAATGAGTATTACACAAGGACCCTCGCGCAACGTGCGCAGCCTTCCCCAGCGTGGATAAAACAGATCCGACAGCGCTTTCCGTTGGAGAAAACTCTCGACGCTGTTCTCACCAAAAAGTTGACTAACCGCAGCGCCCAGGTGGAGCACACTACGGACTTCAGCAATCTCGCCACGCAACTCCACGACTATCTGAGGATAGCGACCGAACAAAACGATATTGTTGTCGAGCATTTGCACCGACTCTCTGGTGGCGCGTCAAAAGAACAATTCACTTTTGATTTAACGTGGCTGCAACCCTCAGGTAAACGCGCTACAAAAAAAATGATCCTGCGCATGGACCCCAGCGAATCCATCGTTGAAACCCATCGCTTACGGGAGGCCGAAATTCTGGCGGCAATGTACGGCGAAGTTCCGGTTCCGCAGGTCTATTGGACCGACGCCGAAGGTGACTTTCTAGGACATCCGTTTCTTATTGCCGGTTTTCTGGAAGGCACCGTGCAACCGGAGGGCGGCGACAAAGCGAGCGGCCTCGGAATGTATTTCGACCCCGAATTAAGGGTCGGCCTGCAAGACCAATTTGTCAGGCATCTCGCCAAAATCCACACCATCGACTGGCATAAAAAATCGCTATCCTCATTCGACACACCAGCCGCAAATTCTACCGAGGCAAATGCATGGTCCCTTGGCTGGTGGGAACGGGTGTGGCAGGAAGATGCCATAGAAGCCCATCCGGTAGTGGAAAATGCGGCGCTGTGGTTACGGGAAAACATGCCTGTCGTCGAAAAACCGGTGATTGTTCACGGCGACTATCGATCCGGTAATTTCATGTATACCGACGACCATAAAATTAATGCCATACTCGATTGGGAGCTTTGTCACATCGGTGACTTTCACGAGGATTTAGCCTACACCACCAGCCCTATTCTGGGAACACCGCAGGCCGACGGCAGCGTATTGACCAGCGGACTGCTTAGCAAACAGGAATTTTTTGAAAAATATCAGCACTACAGCGGTCACGTCGTGGATCCAAAACGACTTTTTTACTTCGATGTTTTTTCTTACTACAAGGTGTCGGTGATTGCGGT
>JBFJKD010000204.1:0-4456 GCA_041635095.1 Porticoccaceae bacterium | reverse complement strand
GCTCAGGCGGTTCATCAGCACCACTAACGGTCCTTTATAATAGGCCTGGAAGCGGGAGCGATTATCTCGGGAAATATGCTGATTGGCGTGACGAATCTGTACCACTGGACCCGGATCGATAAACAGATCAGTTAACGAAGTCGCTTCAAACAACGATCCACCACCGTTGTTACGCAAATCCAGAACAATCCCGTCGACGGCCTCTTCGCGCAACTGTTCAAGTAGTTTTTGCACATCTCTGGTGGTACTTTTAAAATCTGGATCCCGTTTACGGTAGGCTTCGAAGTCGAGATAAAACGCCGGGATCTCGATCACACCGATTTTAAGGATACGTTCATCCTGTGGTATTTCCAGAATGCGGCTTTTTGCACTTTGTTCCTCAAGTTTGACCTTGTCCCGCTGAATAGTCAGCAATATAGGTTTTTCCTGAGCCTCTGCTTTGGCGGGGATTATCTGCAGCCGTACCAGGCTGTCTTTCGGGCCGCGAATTAATTCAACCACCTCATCAAGACGCCAGCCCACCACGTCAACCAGGTCGCCATCGTCGCCTTCGCCGACGGCAACGATTTTGTCCTCGGCCGCAAGTTTACCCTGACGATCCGCTGGCCCGCCGGGGATGACACGTACGATCTTGGTGTACTCATCCTCGCTCTGTAGAACGGCCCCAATGCCTTCCAGGGACAGGGACATGGAAATGTTGAAGTTCTCCAGTGTGCGCGGGGAGAGGTAGTTAGTATGAGGATCGTAGAGTCCGGTGAGGGCGTTAACAAACGCCTGAAACACATCCTCGTTATCCTGCTGCTGTATCTGATTGATTTGGTTGCGATAGCGTTTGATCAACAGCTCTCGTGCAGCCCCAGGCTCCTTATCCGCAATAATCAGCCTCAATAAGCTATCTTTAATGCGTTTTCGCCACAATTCATCAGCGTCGGCCATCGTCACCGGCCATGTGCGGTTTTCCGCATCCATATCCAGATATTCGATACGATCAAAATCAAACTCATACCCGGATTCCAGCAGATCAACATTGGCCTGCAAGCGATGTTGAATACGCTCCAGAAAACGGTTAAATATCTGGTAGGCGGGTGCTACGTCGCCCGCCTTAACCGCATCGTCCAGGGTGGTGCGCCACTGGTTGAATTCGTTAATATCTGCTCGCAGGAAATAACTCTTCGCCCCATCAAGGGTCGTTAAATATTGATCCAGCAACTGACCGGACAGCGCGTCGTCTATAGTGAGTTTACGGTAATGGTCCTGGGAAAGTTTATCGACAATCTCCCGGGTTACCGCGGCTTGATGAACCGGTGGCTCCAGGGCCTTAGAAACCGCATCGGTACCCAGAACCTGAAAAGCCAAAAATAGAAGTATTACTGGCGATATGCGCATACGGAACAATACACTCTAAAGTAAGTACCGCAGTGTAACATTTTGGATTTGCGCACGGGCGTACAGACGTACTGATTTTGAACATATTCCCGGCTTCGTGTGCGAAGGTTAGCGGCCCAACCATCTGGTGCCAGCCTGTACACAACCGCTAGTAGCTTAGTAGCGGGGGATCCTTGCCCAGCTTGCTATGGCAATAACCATCGAGGGTGACGGGCCACTTTCTTTAATTTAACATAATATACATTATGCGCAGTATAGTTTGAGCCGGATTTCGAGCAGTGCCCGTGATGTCAGTCCTCGGACACCAACAACTGACGAATTCGAAATGGCAGCACTGCCAGCGTGTCACCCGCTGGCACTACATCGACAATAGCCGATCGGTGTCACCATAATAAAAACATGGTCAGGTGTCTGGGTTCCCACCAATAGCGGGATTACAGTTGATGCGCTCTTCGCTTAAAGGTTGCGATTCGCCCTCAGGCAGCTCGCCTTTGGCAGCGGCTTTTTTCGCTTTTTTCTCTTCCTTTTTAATTTTCTTGGCGAGATCTCTCTGCCGCTTTTGGAATGAGTAATTTGGTTTGGCCATGTTTAATCCTGTCAGTTGAATGCTATTTTTAAGTGCTGCGGACTGGAGATTGTTTAAGGTGCAATCTTTCTGACTCTACTATCGAGGGCAGTATCTGCATTCCCAGTTTGCCCGACCACTCCCTTAACGGGGCCACAACCCCATTCCCAGCCATAATAATTGTCCGGCCAGCAGCACACAGGCCGCGGTAACAACCAGGATATGGCCGGGCTTAAATCCAACGGCCCGTAGTTGCTTAAACCCGATGAACGCTCCGATAGTCGTGGCCACAAAAGCGACCTCACTAATAACCAGCAGAGTTAGCAATGGAATCTCGGAAGCGCCGCTGGCACGCAACTCATTGCCCTTGGTGACGACCAGCATAACAATTAGGCCCAGGCCGACTGCTATGTAAGGAAAAATGTGATTTTTCATAGAGTTGCCACGTATACTCAGTCCGTACAGCCTGGCGCAACCCGTAGCAGTGCCCGGTTTGGCGAAACGCTGTATAGTGCCCGCCCATGATAACACGGTGACATCATGAAACTACTGATCCGCAACCTGGCCCGCACCACCACTCAGACAGAGCTGTTGGCGCTATTTGAACCCCACGGGGTCGTGCAATCCTGTGTGTTGGTTGTCGATAAAGGCACTGGTGGTTCCAAGGGCTTTGGTTTTGTCGAAATGCCTAGCCCCGGGGAGGCCAAAGCCGCAATGAAGAACCTCAATGGCAAGGAAGTGGCCGGCAGCAAAATTCGGGTCAAAAAGGCCGAACTGAAGCCTGACAGCCAGCCGGAAACCCGCTAATTACCTGTGGCCAGCAAAAACGACGCTTGGTGAGTATGACCAAAGCAAGCACGCAAGACCCACTGCACGGGGTAACGCTGGAGAAGATCGTCACGCTTCTGGCGGAACACCATGGCTGGGAAGAACTGGGCAAGCGTATCCCGATAAAGTGCTTTACCAACGATCCGAGTATAGCTTCGAGCCTCAAATTTCTACGCAAAACCCCCTGGGCACGCACCAGGGTAGAGACCCTTTATCTGCAAACTAACTCGCAAAAGCGCAGCATATGGCCAGCGGTGCCACCCACCCGTAACTCTTGAGCAACACTATCAACGGTAGTTAACTCTGGTTATCCGGCGCGACCGCCCTATTCGAGGATTTTGCCACGCAACTGTTTGGTCCTACTACGCTGAGTTTTACTATCCAGTCGTCTTTGCTGTGAGCCCTTTGTAGCTTTGGTGGGACGCCGAACTTTTTGCACAACCGCGGTGGTTGTTATCAATAACCTCAGACGCTCAAGGGCATCCTCGCGATTTTTTTCCTGAGTGCGAAAGCGCTGCGCCTTGATGATAACCACCCCTTCTTTACTGATGCGACGATCGTTAAGATGCAACAGACTTTGCTTGTAGAAATCCGGCAGCGAGGAGCGGTGAACATCAAAGCGCAGATGAATAGCGGAGGAAACCTTATTGACGTTCTGCCCGCCCGCGCCCTGTGCGCGGATCGCGGACAGTTCAATTTCGTCATCCGGAACGGACAGGCTATTGGAGATTTTTAGCACAGTACGGTTACCCGCAGCTTGACCAGCACAGCTAATTCCCAGCCCCGCCTACAGGGTCACATACACACATCCTGCACCTCGCCCCAACCGACAACACCGCCCAGGTCCCAACGCAATAACGACTGTGTTGCGTTCACAAATGGCCAGGGTTGCCAGGGATTGGAAGTGAATGCAGTGCCGGTAAAGTGATGTCGCGTACCACGCACATCCTCGACCTGAAGATCCATATGCTGGTGCAACAGGCCGTTGCGGCGTAGCTTGCCGGAGCCCTTAACCAGACCGTAAACCTTATCCCCTTCGCGCACATAACCGTGGGCGATCGCGCAGTAGTCATTGATATCTTCGGGGTTGATCGCCCAGATACAATGAATGCTAACGTCGTTATCGAAATTGGCATTCAGCCAGCAGAAGTTCTTGAACTGATCTTCCTTACGCTGCCCCCAGCTGTGATCCATGCTCGACACGCAGTCAATGTCGTAACGCTGTCCATCCAGAACCAATTCACCAACTATTCGGCCGGTCTGATCCCAATGTCCTGCGTAAGCCGTTTTTGAAACGTTATCCGCGGCGGCAGCCAGTGGATCCATGGCCGGGTCGTGAATATCGTAAGGCGCCATCAACGCCTTGTATTCCACGTTAAACGCTACCCGTCCCTGGTCGTCAAACTTGATAGTGTAGTCCATAACCGGCTTTGTACATTTTATTGCCAGCCCGTTACCCAGCTCGTAGTTGTCCAGGTTGGTTTTCGGAAAGGGTAAATGTACCTGATGATTGGAATACCTCACCAGATGCGAACCGTTGGAAAAGCCATCTGTAACCGTCACGCTCGATAACACCACGCCCAGATTTTTACGAGTCAGGACGTAGACATTGACGTGCAATGGTTCCCCCGGCACATAAAAACCGAAGTAATTGGTCTCCGCCCAGTAAGGATCTTC
>JBFJKD010000203.1:0-4457 GCA_041635095.1 Porticoccaceae bacterium | reverse complement strand
GTAATTTGCCACGCACTGCGCCGACAATCGCCAGTATTCGCCCATAACGGGGGCGGCTCTGCAACCAGATTCTAACTACTCAGAGTCCCCGTCAACCAATGACGATGACGGCACAAATAGTAACGCTGTAGAGTTAATACAATAACGTAGCCCGGTGGGTTGCGGTCCATCTTCAAACACATGGCCCAAATGCTCGCCGCAGCGCGACAGCACTTCGGTGCGCCTTATCCCCCAGGACCAATCCTTCTTGAGCACGATGTTTTCGCGATCAAACACTTCCCAAAAACTCGGCCACCCGGTCCCGGATTCATATTTATCCCGGCTGTGAAATACCGGTAGACGACAGCCAGCAGTCACATAGACCCCTTCCTGTTTATGTTTAAGTAAGGCACCAGAAAATGCACGCTCGGTGCCCTTGCGCCACAAAATGTCGTACTGTTCGGGCGTCAGCAGTTGGCGCCACACCGAGCGCGGAATTTCGTCCAGTCGTTCGCCGGAACTGATCATCGTTTGTGCCTGCGCCAGAGTAATATCGCCAGCCCAGGCCGACCCAACACCCAACAAAACTGTCCACATACAGACTTTAAAAATATTACGCATAGCCACACTCAACGGTTTCTCTACGACCAATAAGACTAAAAACAAGCGTACTAAGTTCAAATTAAAATCGCCGGTGTTCAAGTATCGGCAAATTGCTGCGCACCGTCGCCAATGTCCCAATATCCACATCGGCAATAACAAAACCTTCTTCGCCGTCCATGCGCGCAAGAATATCTCCCCAGGGGGAAACAATCATCGAACCGCCCCAGGTGGGTTTGGCAGGGTGATCTCGGTGACAGATATTCGCCCCAACCACGTAGCAGAGATTGTCGATGGCGCGCGCGCGTAGTAACAATTCCCAGTGGGCCTTGCCAGTCGCAGCGGTAAACGCCGATGGCGCCACGATGAGTTCAACACCCTGATTAGCCATAACCCGGTACATCTCGGGAAAACGCAGATCGTAACAAACACTTAAGCCCAGCGCGCCCAGAGGTGTTGAGACAACGGTGATTGCGTCCCCGCGTTGATAGCGATCAGACTCGCAATACCGTCGCGTCACTCCTGTTACGTCGGGATTGGAAACCGACGCGTCAAAGAGATGCATTTTGTCATAGCGCGCAACTTCGCGCCCCACGGGGTTAATTAACAAACTGGCGGCACAGGGTTTTGTGTCGCCGCTATTTTTAAACAAGGGCAACGTGCCACCAACCAGCCACAGCGCATGCAAACGTGCCTGATCGGCGAGAAACTCCCGCGCCGGACCCGTGGGCGTCCGTTCCTGTATGGCGGCCCTGGCGAGATCCTTCCAGTTGTAATAGGCAAAATGTTCCGGCAGCACCACCAATTGCGCCCCCGCGACGGCCGCCTCCTGAATCAACTCTCCGGCACGCAGTAAATTCGCTTGCAGATCACCGTCGCTACGCAGCTGTAGCGCTGCAATTTTAGACATTATCGCGCACCTGTTAGTCAGTTTTGTCGCTAAAAATACGATCCACTTCCATTTCCGGATCGTCCCAGGAGCCACTGATCTGGTAGCTGATGCTGGAAATTTTATCCACTTGCTTATCGAATAGACGGCTGGTCAGGTAAACTCCCGCCGCCGCTGGCAGGCCGCCAACCAAAGCCGCAATCCACGGCAAATTGGTGCCTACCGGCAACGTCGCCACCAGGCGTGCGTCCAGAGTTTCCGTGGCGAGATCGGTGCTACCCAGCAACCGCATTTTTCCAGACGGCATATCGACCACAATGGGAGCGTCAAACGACATGCGGCCGCTGTCAAACATCAGGCCACCGGAAAGACGATCGTAACTCACGCCTTTGGAAAACAGATCGGAAAAATCGAAACGCAAACGTCGCAACCAGGTATCGAAATTTAATAACCCGATCAGCTTCAATAGCGCGTTGGTCGGCACATCTGCGGTTTTTTCGAACTTGCCCTGTTCCAAATTTAAAATTAATCTGCCTTTGAGGGTTTCCGCCGCAAAGGTCCAGGGCTGATCCGGCCAACTGAGATCAACCAGAAACGCCGCGTTCTCGCTGGTCAGCACCACCGGCATATGCCAGGCCCTAAGGACCGCACCCAGATCCGAGCTTTGTAACGCGCCGGTAAAGCGTGAACGATGCTTCTCGCCGTCAAATAACCATTCCAGTTCAGAAGGAGCACCACTCGGCGTCGCGGAGAACACCAGACCGGTGAGTTCGGAATCGATATTGGTGATGCGCACACCACCCGGCACGGGCTGACTCACAAAGGCCACGCGCCCCAGTTCGCTGTCCCCAACCCGGAGCCCTTCGGTGGAAAAATCCAGCGCCGGAAAATCCACTGGATCAAGGCTTTCCAGATAGTCATTGTCACCCTCCAGATCCGGTTTGGGCAGCACGACATAATCGAGATGCGCGGTGACTGGAGTATTCGCAGCAGTCGGTACAATGATCTGCCCAGCCAGTACCGCGCTGTCCACGTAGAAGCGCCAGCTGTCGCCGCTATAGCGTCCCTCTGCGAACACCCCTGCGAGCGTTTGCCCGCCCACTATTAATTCATCCAGCTGCACCGAAAATCTGGGTTGCAACTCGGCCAGCAACCCACCACCGCTACCGCGCGTAAATAGCGGCAGCCACTCACTCAGATCAAAAGTTTGTAATTCACCGGAGATACTTAAACCGGGTTTTTCAGGCGCGTTTGCCGGGCTACTGCCGAGGGCAATGTGTCCGCTCTCCAGTCGATTGCCGACCAGATTCAACCACACCGAAATATTTTCCCCCAGAGTGCCGCGTACGACGGTTGATTCCTGTGCAGGGAACTGAACGATGGCTAAAAGCGGTAGAGCCTGTTCGCTGTTTTTATGTAGGGGCGCTGGCAATGTGCTAACAATACCTTTGAGCTGCGTCGACACGGTTAACGAGGGCGGCAGTGTATCCGCAGGTAGCGTAAGCGTCGCTCGATAGCTGGTTTTGCCACCGATTTTGTCAAGCAGAGGAATACCCGCGAACGGTAGCGAGCTGGTCGCGATCCGGCCCTGTGCAGCAATCGTGGTCGCGCCCAGATGGGTACTGATTTTGGCTTTGACCTGATGTGATAAAAAGCTGGCGACCAGTTTGTCCGCATGTAACCCCCGGACATCGTCATAGCCGAGGGGGCCACGTATGTTCTCGAATAACAGACCTGTAGTCCGGTGCTGTAATCGACCGTCACTGATGTCCGCGGCGATGCGATAGCGTTCACCCCGCACGGCCGCCGCAAGGGGTATCGCGAGATCCAGACTTGCCCGCGACTTACCCTGAACATCCCAGTCGGCAAGCATGGCAACCCGCTCCCGCAATGGCGAGCGGTCGAGAATGCCGAGCGCAGCCTGCAACGATGACATCGCACTACCCGCGACCGTCAGCAACAATCCGCGGCCCTCCTCTGGGCGCGTTCGCACCAGCGCGCCGGTCAGACGCGCCTCACCAATTAACGCGTCATTAACAGTTGCGTCCAACTCACTGCCGTCGAGGGTCATATAGGCCGACAACTCGCGCGCTGGCGGCCAGTCTGGATCATAATCTACGCGCCCATTTTTGACCCTGGCGTAAACCTGCATGCTGTGCAGGGATTGCGCATGTCCCGCCAGGGATCCACGCCAGATAAAACCGCCTTCCTCGATATCCATATCCCCTACCGCCCGATCGAGCCAGTCGAGCAGAGCGGGGTCCAGCGAGGTGGGTATATATTGCCGGGCAAATCGGGAATGACTATCACGGATCCCTGCCATCAAAACCATCTCGGGAGGACGGTCGTGCTCTCCCACAGGAATATCCAGATAGATATAGGATCGCACGCGGCCTTCTTCGCTACTTATGTCGATCGGACCGCCGGCGATCTTGAGCGCGGAATCATCCCCGTCCCAGTGCAACTTTACGGCGCCTCGGGTAGCTCCGAAGGCCAGATACTCTGCGTAGACCTGCGGAAAATGCATGGCAAAGCCACTTGGCGCATCAAGCTCAAACAGGCCGCGATCCCCGGAAAACTCAAGATAACCGCTAATACCGCGGCCCGCTGGCGCGCCCGCCCAAGACTGTGCGGACAGATCACTAATATTGGCACGCAGCGAAAATACGGGCCGCTCGCCACTGACATCCACAGATACATGCGGTGCGATCAGCAATCCGCTCGGATTCATCTGTCGCAGCGCGGCGGCGGTCTTGCCGGCAACGACACCGGTGTCGAGCAACGCCTGGGTCAAGGTCGCGATATTTAATTGACTGCTGGCCAACGAAAATTGTCCCCAGTGCACACCCACTTTTTGCGCCATACGTATGTCGACTGGAACAATCTCGGTGTCACCCCAGTTGAAATGTAGCCCTTGCAGGGTAAAACCCCAATCTTCTCCGGGCCGGTACCAGCCCGTCACCTCGGTACTGAAGTTTTCAAGCGGTGC
>JBFJKD010000202.1:0-4495 GCA_041635095.1 Porticoccaceae bacterium | reverse complement strand
TAGCCGATCACTTCGGCGCGAATAAATCCCTTTTCAAAATCGGTGTGAATCTTACCGGCCGCCTGCGGTGCGGTGGCGCCCACGGGAATGGTCCAGGCGCGCACTTCCTTGACGCCGGCGGTAAAGTAGGTTTGCAAGCCGAGTAGCTGGTATCCCGCGCGGATGACGCGATTCAATCCCGGTTCAGTCATACCCATCTCCGCGAGAAATTCCACCTTGTCAGTATCGTCCAGCTCCGCGATCTCCGCTTCCAGTTTGTTGCAAATGGGTACCACCTGGGCGCCTTCCGCGTCCGCCAACTGGGTAACCGCCAGCAGCAGTGGGTTGTCGTCAAAACCATTTTCGTTCACGTTGGCGATGTACAGGGTGGGCTTGCAGGTGAGGAGGGATAACTCCCCCAGGCGCTGTCTCTCTTCGCGGCTCAATTCCAGGCTGCGCACGGGTCTGGCCTGGTTTAAGCCAGGTAGAATTTTCTCCAGCACAGTCTTTAACGCCTGCGCATCCTTATCGCCGCCCTTGGCGGCTTTGGCTGAGCGCAGCAGTGCGCGATCGACGGTGTCGAGGTCGGCGAGGGCCAGCTCGGTATTGATGACCTCGATATCCGCCAGCGGGTTGATCTGGTCGGCAACGTGAATCACATTGTCATCGACAAAGCAGCGTACTACGTGGGCGATGGCGTCAGTCTCGCGAATGGTTGCCAGAAACTGGTTGCCCAGCCCTTCGCCCTTGGAGGCGCCGGCGACCAACCCGGCAATATCCACAAATTCCATGGTGGTAGGAATAACCCGCTCGGGTTTAACGATCGCCGCGAGTTGCTCGAGGCGCGGGTCGGGCATGGGCACGATGCCGGTGTTCGGTTCGATGGTGCAGAACGGAAAATTTTCAGCGGCGATACCCGCCTTGGTAAGCGCATTAAACAGGGTGGATTTGCCGACATTGGGCAATCCGACGATACCGCACTTAAACCCCATCTTGGTTCCTCGAAAAATTATCCGGTTTCAGATCGCGGCGCCGTTGGTATGCAATGCCTTCATGGCGCCGTTCCAGTTGCCGCTGACGGCGTCAGGTATTGTCTCGATAGCGTTACTGATGCTGGCGTCGATCAGGAGCTGTTCTTCGCGCGGCGCTTTGCGCAACACATAGGCGACCACGTCGTCGGCCAGACCGGGGTGGCCGATGCCAATGCGTAGTCGGGCAAAGTCTCGCTGGTTGCCGAGGGCGCTGATAATATCCCGTAAGCCGTTGTGACCGCCGTGACCGCCGCCAATTTTCAGACGCGCGGTGCCGGGTGGCAAATCCAGCTCGTCGTGGGCCACTAGAATATTGCTGGTGGCGAGACTGTAAAATTGCGCCAGCGGCGCAACCGCGCGGCCACTGTGGTTCATAAACGTACTGGGAATAAGTAAACGCACCGCGCGTCCGCCAATGGTAAGGCGCGCAGTAAAACCGGAAAATTTGCTTTCCGGCTTCAGGGCGACGCCAAAACGTTGTGCCAGCGCGGTGACAAAATCGGCTCCGGCGTTGTGCCGTGTACGATCGTATTGTGGGCCGGGATTACCCAGCCCAACAATAAGATCAACCGGTGCATCCAACGCAGGGGTCCGACGTGCTACCTAAAGAATCAACTCTCGTCGGCCGGTCCTTTAGCGTTGTCTTTGTCGCCTTCGTCAGCGGCATCCTCGGCTTCCGTTGTCTCTTCCACCACCACTTTGGCCTTGTGGATGGAGACGACCGGCAGGTCGTGGTCTTCACCCTGCAACAGCGCCATGGCCTCCACACCGCTCGGCAGTTGAATGTCGGAAATGTGGATGATGCCGCCCAGTTCGAGCGCGGAAATGTCTACTTCGATATATTCGGGCAGATCGACGGGCAAGCATTGCACTTCGAGATCGGACATCAGGTGGGACACGATACCGCCCTGCTGTTTGACACCCACTGCTTTGTCTTCATTCAGGAAGTGCAGTGGAATGCGGGTGTGCAGTTTGGTGGTTTTATCGACCCGTAGAAAATCCGCATGCAGGATTTTTGGTTTGGCGGGATGGCGCTGAACATCCTTGAGAATGACGTCCTGAGCCGTGCCGTCGAGATTCAGCTTGATAATGTGAGAATAGAAGGCCTCGTTGTCCAACGCGCGGGACAGCTCATTGTGCGTCAGTGAAATATTTTGAGGCGCTTTTTTGCCGCCGTAAACGATGGCGGGTACTTCGTCAGCTAAACGACGCAGGCGGCGGCTCGCACCTTTCCCCATGTCTTCGCGTGCCTTGGCATTCAGTGTGAAATCTACCATTGCCTTGACTCCTGTGGGTAAACCGCAATAACTCCTGCGACCAGAGCTGTTGCGTGGTTGTGGTTCCCTTGCGGGGTGGTATCCGTGCGGTGCTTACACAAACATCGCGCTGATGGATTCTTCGTTGCTGACCCGACGCATGGCTTCGGCCAGCATTTTGCCCAGACTCAGTTGCCGGATACGCGGACAATTGGCCGCGTTCTCGCTGAGGGGAATGCTGTTGGTGACAACCAGTGTATCCAGGGCAGAGTTGTTAATGTTGTCGATCGCGTTGCCGGACAGTACCGGGTGGGTGCAATAGGCTACGACCTGCTTGGCGCCGCGTTCTTTAAGCGCGTCAGCGGCTTTGCACAGCGTGCCGGCCGTATCAACAATGTCGTCTACCAGCAGGCAGGTACGCCCCTCCACCTCGCCGATAATGTTCATGACCTGGGCCTGATTGGCCTCGGGACGTCGCTTGTCGATAATGGCGAGGTCCGTATTCAGTTCCTTGGCAACCGCCCGTGCGCGCACCACGCCACCAATATCCGGCGACACCACCAGCAAATTTTTGTAGTGCTGTTTTTCAATATCCTCCAGCAACACCGGCGAGCCGTAGACGTTGTCCACGGTGCAGTCGAAAAAGCCCTGAATTTGCTCGGCGTGGAGATCCACAGTCAGGACTCGATTGACGCCCACGTTACTGATCATGTCGGCGACCACTTTGGCGCTAATGGGAACCCGCACCGAACGCACGCGTCGATCCTGGCGGGCGTAACCAAAGTAGGGAATGACCGCGGTGATGCGGCTCGCGGATGCGCGGCGCAACGCATCAATCATGAATACCAGCTCCATCAAATTACGGTTGGTCGGCGCGCAGGTAGGCTGTACTACAAATACGTCTTTGCCGCGCACATTTTCCAGCAATTCGATATTGATCTCACCATCGGAAAACAGGCCGACTGACGCGTTTCCCAGTGGCAGGCCAAGGTGTCGGGTGATTTCTTTAGCGAGTTCCGGATTGGAATTTCCGGAAAAAACCATCAAATTTGCCACGGGCTAAATCCTGATATTGATCGCGACTGCTGGGCGTTACGCTCGATTGGTGATGGCGACCGTTACGCACATTTGGCTGGGGCGGGAGGACTCGAACCTCCGGATGACGGGATCAAAACCCGTTGCCTTAGCCACTTGGCGACGCCCCAAAATTCCGATTTAAATTGCGCACTCTGTGGTGCTTATTCATGTTGGTAAAGCGGCGACTGGTTTACGCCCCTGGCGATAAACCCGTCCCATGGATCTGGTATTTGTGCGCGTACCGCCTGTGCCTGATCCTCGGTGTCAAATCTTGCAAACAGGCATGCGCCGGTACCAGTCATGCGCGCAGGCGCATGTTGATCCAGCCATTGGCGAGCGGCTTTAACCTGCGGATAAAGTGCCTCCACCACCCCTTGACAGGAGTTATTGGCGCTTTGCCCCAAGCCACCCGGCTCAAGAAAGGCGCGTATTGTGATTGGCGAGGCGTTCCTTGTCAATTGCCGATGGCCGAATACGGCAGCGGTGGAGACCTGACAATCGGGCGCCAGCACCAGATACCAGGCGGGTGGTAACTCGACGGATGTCAGGCGTTCCCCAATGCCTTCGGCCCAGGCCGAGGTGCCATGTAAAAAGAGCGGCACGTCCGCCCCCAGCGGCAGGCCAATGTCGATCAGTTCGGCGCGGCTGAGTCCGAGCTGCCACAGCCGATTGAGGCCAACCAGTGTCGTTGCGGCGTCGCTGCTGCCGCCGCCGAGTCCGGCCCCCAGCGGCAGGCGTTTGCGCAACAGAATTTGCGCGCCCAGGGTACAACCGGTGTACTGCTGCAAGGCGTGCGCTGCCTGCCAGACAAGGTTGACCGCGAGTGGAATATCTGGCGTGGCAGGCGATAAGGTTAAGGACAGCTCTGCGGCAGGGTCAAATTCCAGCACATCGCCATAGTCGAGCAGTTGAAAAAGGGTTTGCAGTTCGTGATACCCGTCCGCGCGGCGCCCGGTGATATGTAAAAACAAATTCAGCTTGGCCGGTGCCGGCAGGGACAGGCGCACGGCTCAACGCCCCTCGGCGGGGCGGTTCCACGCCTTGATAACCAGCACGATGTGCAATGGCTGCTCCGTGGAGGAGTGATAATCGGCGACTATTTTTCCCGGCAACAGGCCAAGCTCGGTGTGTTGATAACGACTAAACGTCAGT
>JBFJKD010000201.1:0-4499 GCA_041635095.1 Porticoccaceae bacterium | reverse complement strand
GTGGCCACCACCAAAATTAATCCATTTCATCTGTGGAAAAAGATGGCCGAATTTTTCCTCAACCACTTTTAATGTGCGTTGTAGTGTCGGTACATCCTGTTCGCACAGGGTGTGGAAATGCAGACCGCTGATACCCTCCAGGGATTGCCCGCCAAATTGCGAGAGTGGAATGCCGAGCCGCGACAAGGGCGCGCAGGGGTCGTAAATGGGCACGGCACCTTCTGAGTGTTCGGGATTGATAAGTAGCCCAAATTCCAGTTCGGGACGTCGTTGCCGCGCTGTGTCGATAAGCGTCTGAAAACGCTGCCACTGGGTGAAAGAATTAAATACGACATGCTGAGCAAAGCCGAGAATTTCCCGTAGATCTGCTTCTGTGTAGGCGGCGGAAAACACGTGGGTTTCCCCGCCGTAATGTTGCGCACCGAGTTGCGCCTCGTATAAACCGCTGGCGCAGGTGCCCGAAAGGTAGCTGGAGATTAGAGGTCCCAAACGCCACAGGGAAAACGCTTTAAGTGCTCCCAGAATTTTTGCGCCGCTGGCGGACTGCACCTGGGCCAAAATACGTAGATTGCGCTCCACGGCGGCGCGATCGACCACGAAGCACGGGCTCGGTACACGGGCAGGGTCGAAATTTGCAAAAGGATTATTGCTCAATGGTGTGGGGCCGGTGGCTGATGTGTGCAACGCCCATTATGATGCGCCACTTAGTCCCCCAGTCCGTTGTGATCGAGCTCCACTACTTCCCAGGGCAGGCCATAGCGATTGAGGTCCTCCATAAACGGATCTGGATCGAGCTGTTCCATATTCCACACCCCGGCCCGCGCCCATTTTCCTTCGAGCATCATTTTCGCGCCGATCATTGCGGGCACACCCGTGGTGTAAGAAATAGCCTGGGATTGTACTTCCCGATAGCAGGTTTCGTGATCGCAAATATTGTAAATGTATACAATTTTCTTGCGCCCATCCTTGATCCCGGTAGCGACGCAACCAATACAGGTTTTCCCTTTTGTCAGCGGACCCAGACTGGAAGGATCCGGCAGCAGTGCCTTGAGAAACTGTAGTGGAATAATTTCCTTGCCTTCGTACATGACCGGGTCAATGCGCGTCATACCAACATTACCAAGTACTTCAAGATGTTTCAGGTAATTGTCCGAAAATGTCATCCAGAATCGCGCGCGCTTGATGCCAGGGAAATGTTTTGCGATGGATTCCAGTTCTTCGTGGTACATCAAGTAGATTTTTTTCGGGCCAATACCGGCCGGAAAATCGAACTCGCGGGACTCCGACAACGGCGGCGTAGTCTGCCAGTCGCCGTCCTGCCAGTAGCGCCCTTCGGCAGTTACTTCGCGAATATTGATTTCCGGATTAAAGTTGGTGGCGAATGGCTGACCATGGTCGCCGGCATTGCAGTCGATAATATCCAGTTCGTGAATATCGTCGAGCAGGTGTTTTTTTATGTAGGCGGTATATACATTGGTAACCCCGGGATCAAAGCCGGAACCCAGCAGCGCCATCAGGTTGGCCTGCTTAAATTTGTCGTGATAGGCCCACTGCCAGCTGTACTCGAATTTCGCCTCGTTGGGCGGTTCGTAGTTGGCGGTATCGAGATAGTGAACGCCGGTTTGCAGGCAGGCGTCCATAATCGTCAAATCCTGATAGGGGAGCGCGACGTTAATCACCAGCGACGGCTTTTCGAGGTTGATTAATGCAACCAGTTCGAGCACGTTGTCCGCATCCACCTGCGCTGTGGTAATGGGCCGTTTGATTTGCGCAGCGATTTTCCTGCATTTCTCCAGGGTGCGACTGGCCAGCACAATTTCGGAGAATACTTCGGGTATCTGTGCGCATTTATGGACGACGACGGCGCCGACGCCTCCAGCGCCGATAATCAATACTTTTGCCATTGCTATGTTCTCCGTTACCGGTGGCTAATAAGCTGTGCTTGATGTCGGGAGCAACATCTTCGACTTCTTACACTCGGACTTCTTGCGCTCAGACTTCTTACACTCAGACATATAAATAAAATAATTTGTCGTTCCAAACATAAATTAGCGTTCAAAATACGTATAGCCACGCAAGCTTTCTGTAAACGCGCCGAGCATTTTTTGGCGCTCCAATACGGTGATTCTGCCTTCGCGCACGGCCTGCTCGGCGGTGGCGCGAAAACGTTCATACATGATTTTGGGATCGTATTCCACATAGCTCAGTACGTCGGCAATACTGTCTCCCTCGAGTTCGTGGACGAAATCGAAACTGCCGTCGCCATTAATGCGCACGCTGGCGACATTGGTGTCGCCAAACAGATTGTGTAGATCGCCCAGGGTTTCCTGATAGGCGCCAACCAGGAACACGCCCATATAATATTCCTCGCCAGCGCGCAGGGGATGCACCGACAGCGTGTTAAGTGGTCCTTCCGGGTGAGGGAAATGATCAATTTTGCCGTCGCAGTCACAGGTTAGATCTGCGATGATCGCCTCGCGGGTTGGTTGCTCATTGAGACGGTGAATGGGCATGATTGGAAACACCTGTTTGATTGCCCAGGCGTCCGGCAGGGATTGAAAAACGCTGAAATTGCCGTAGTAAATATCCGCCAGTAAGCTCTGCAGGTCTTCAAGTTCCGCGGGTATGCGTTCCAGATGGGGCAGGTGCGCGGCGATATTTTGCAACACGTTGAGATAGATGTTTTCGCCGAGCGAACGGGTACGCAAATTAATTTCGTTGCGCAGGAACAATTCCTGTAACTGGCTGCGGTAATGAATGGCGTCGTTGTAGCATTCCTGCAACGTTCTGGGGGCAATATGTCCCAGCACGGCCCATAAATTTTTGATCTGTTCGTTACTGTCTTCCGGCAAAACCTCCGGGACGTTGGTGGGACTGAACGTGCTGGTATCAAGCACGTTAAACAGCAGCACGGAGGTATACGCCACGGTTGCCCGTCCGGACTCCGTCACGATCACCGGATGCGGAACCGACTCCGGATCGAGGGCTTCCTGAATGGCCTCGACAATGTCGGTGCAGTACTCGCGTAAATTGTAGTTGCGGCTATGGGTGTCGTTGCTGCGCGACCCGTCGTAGTCGACGGCCAGGCCGCCACCTAAATCCAGGTAGCCGAGCGGCGCGCCCTCGCCGATAATATCGATGTAATAACGACATGCTTCCAGCACGCCCGCGCGAATATCGCGGATATTCGGAATTTGCGATCCGAGATGGAAATGCAGCAGTTGCAGGCACGACAACATGTCGGCTGCCTTTAACCCGTCGATAATCTCGATAATCTGCGTGGTGGTCAGTCCAAACAGGCTGCGGTCACCGCTATCGTTACTCCAGTGGCCGTCTACCTTGGTCATCAACTTCAAACGCAGACCAATCATCGGTTCTATGCCCAGTACGCGGCTGCGCTCAATAATGATCGGCAGTTCCGAAGGGGTTTCGATGACGAAAACACAGGGGATTCCCAGCTGGCGCGCGCGCAGGCCCAGATCGATAAACTCCGAGTCCTTATAGCCGTTGCACACGATCAGGCTTTCCCGATCCTGTAGCGAGGCCATGGCGATAATGAGTTCGGCCTTGCTACCCGCTTCAAAACCGTGATGAAAATGTTTGCCAAATCGGGCGATTTCTTCCACCACATGACACTGCTGATTAACCTTGATGGGAAATACACCGCGGTAGTGGTTTCGATAGCCGAGTGCGGCAATGGCATCGGCAAATGCCGTATTGAGCTGGCGAATTCCGGCGTCGAGAATATTCTCCACCCGCAACAGCAGCGGCATATCCAGATCCCGTTGTTTCAGGCCGCGCGCAATTTCCAGCAGGGAAACCTGGCTGTTGTTAGCGTCGGCAGCGCCGTTGCCGCCATTTTCCGCAGTACTGATGTGCAGCGTGACTTCACCCGCCTCGGAAATTCGAAAATAACCCGCGCCCCAGTCGTTGATACCGTAGTGTTGTGCAGCTCTCTCGACGGACCACTCGGGGGAAATAAGCGTGTTCACTGGCGGGCTCCTGGTGGCGAGAGGGTGGCGAGAATATCGTGAGAATATGGTGCAGTCATAGTGCATCCAGAACACCAGCGGACAACGTGCCATTTTGGCGCATATTGTAGGGACGTTGGGGTCGCTATTCTACCCATTAGCGTAAAACAGGCATTACTCAGCTCCGGTTCCCTGCGCGGGATTTTGCGTCGGTTGGATAGCCTGGCGAGCTGCATGTGGGGGTTCATGGGCGTTGCTGGTCTGGTAAACGCCGAACTCGCACCAGATTGGCATGGGAAAAACACCGTCAGGCGCAGGCCAGCTCCATGTTTACGGTGTTTCGCCCGAGTCTACGGTGCTCTGAGGATCGCGAATGACTTTTACCAGGACGCCCATTTTGGGGTGGTCGAGGTAGTAAATTTTACCAAGTTGTAAGCGTTGGGATTGGCGCAGGGTATTGATTTCGTCAATGGAAGGTTGGCTCTGGTGGTCGGTTGACGATCCGGCTAATCCCGGCGGTAGAGGCAG
>JBFJKD010000200.1:0-4505 GCA_041635095.1 Porticoccaceae bacterium | reverse complement strand
GCTAGCAGGTTGTGGCTGGTTACTCGGTATTGGTGCGGGCAGACTACTTGCGGCGGCGGGGGCGACGCTGCCAGCCACTCAAATCGGTGCCGGCCTGTCCCTGGTGGTGGCACTCGGTTATAGCCTGCTGGCTGGTTTTTCTTTGCCCACCCAGCGGGCGGTAATTATGCTAGCGGTATTTCTTATCGGCCCCCTGTTACGGCGAAAAATCGCGCCGGGCACTGGGCTATTATGGGCTTTGGCGATAGTGAGTACCCTCGACCCCCTGGCGGCGCTGAGTCCAGGGTTCTGGTTGTCCTTTACGGCAGTGGCTGGACTGGTTGCCTATTTTAAGCCGCGACCGCGTCTTACCTGGTTATGCCGCATGCTACTGGCGCAGGGCGTAGTGTTTTTTTCCCTGGCAGGATGGCTTCTGCTTTATCAGGGCGAAATTAATTTTATGACGCCCCTGATAAATTTGTTGGCCATTCCCTGGATAAGTATCGCGGTGGTGCCTCTGTGCTTGCTGGGCGGCATACTGCTGCCATTTCACGAGGCTGCGGCCCATTCTTGCTGGATGTTGGCCGGGTATCAATTGGAGTGGTTCGCACAGGGCCTGGAATGGGTCGCGCGTGTGGCCAATGCTTCGCGCTTTAGCGTACCGAGCGACGACGGAGGGATGGGCGTCGCGGCGTTTGTATTTGCAGGGGTTGTACTGTTGTTGCCCAGGGGGCTTGGATGGCAGGCTCCTGGCTGGGTGTTGTTGGCGGCGCTATTTTGGCTGATGCCACAAATGCGGCCGGCGCTGGCGGTGACGGTGCTGGACGTTGGCCAGGGGCTGGCGGTGGTCGTGCAAACGCCGGAGCAAGTATTGGTGTACGACACCGGGCCGAAATTTAGCGAGCGCTTTGATGCCGGGAGTGGGATTGTCGCCCCTTTCTTACGGCACAGCGGTGTTGCAAGTATTGATTTACTGGTGATTAGTCACAATGACAGCGATCACGCCGGGGGTGCCGCCGGGTTGTTTCGCTATTACCGGCCGCTGCAGACCATTGCACCCGGTGGATCGCCCGAACTATTTGCCACGCAACCTTGTGCGGCTGGTCAGCACTGGGCATGGAGGGATTTGAAGATCGACATATTACATCCCGGATTGGTGCCTGAAAAAAATGACAATAATCAATCCTGCGTTCTATTGCTTCGCTATCGCACAGTGAGTGTTCTGTTGACCGGAGATGTGGAGGTCGCCGTGGAGTCGGCGTTGCTGCAAAAGCAGGCGTGGCCCCGGGACGTTACTTTGCTGATAGCGCCCCACCATGGGAGCAAGACCTCGTCGAGCGTCGGTTTTGTGCAGGCAGTGCATCCACGCCATGTGGTATTTTCCGCCGGTTACCGCCATCATTTTGGCCACCCCCATGGGAGCGTGGTGGCGCGCTACCAACAATCCGGTGCTGAACTGTGGTCCACAGCGGAATCTGGCGCTCTGCGTTTTGTCTGGGATGAAGCTTTGGCACTGACCATATGGGCACAACGTGAAGTGGTGCAAAGGTACTGGCATTAACCAGGCTGGAGCGATGAGTGAAGCCTGGTGGTTGTGGTAAAGTGGCGCATAATTTTTTACAGAACGAGGGGCAGGCGTGTACGAATTACTGGTCAGTGGCGGTTGGTTAATGCTGCCGTTAATGCTGTGCTCTGTTGCCGTGCTGGGTATTGTGGTTGAGCGCTATCTGGCGTTGCGTCCAGGTAAAGTCGTACCCGATAACCTGTTGGGGCAGGTTTGGCATTGGCTAAAAAATCATCAGTTGGATCGGGAAAAACTCCTCGATCTGCGCAATTCTTCGCCGCTTGGCATTATTCTCGCCGCGGGATTGAGCAACTCGGGCCATGGCCGCGATGTAATGAAGGATAGCATTGAAGAGGCCGCGGCACAGGTGGTGCATAAACTGGAAAGATATCTTTCGATTCTGGGCACTATTGCCGCAGTCGCACCGTTGATCGGATTGCTCGGTACGGTGTTCGGTATGATAAAAGTATTTACCGCCATTATGCTGGAAGGGTCCGGCAACGCTGGCGTGTTGGCCGGGGGTATTTCCGTGGCATTAGTTACCACAGCGGCGGGACTTTCCGTGGGTATTCCTGCACTGATCGCCCATCGTTTTTTTGAACGGCGCATAGACACCTTGGTGGTGGATATGCAGGACCAGGCCGTCAAGCTGGTGGATGCACTGCACGGCGATCGCCTGTTGCAACCGGAGGAGGCCGCTAAGCTGTGAAGTTTCGCCGCCGTTCGGTGCTCGACAACGGTATCAATATTACGCCGTTGATCGATGTGGTATTTCTGTTGCTAATTTTTTTTATGGTGTCGACCACGTTTACCAAAGAAACTCATCTGGTGATTGATTTACCTGAGGCTACCGGTAAACCGGCTGAATCTCTGCCGGATAATATTGAGATACTGGTGGCCAGTGATGGCAGCTATTCCGTCAACGGCATGGCGTTGATTAATCGTCAGGCGGAAACATTGATCAGTGCCCTGCGCCAGTTGGGGGACGTCGACAAAACGATGCCGCTGGTGATCGCAGCGGATGCGGAAAGTAGCCACCAGGCGGTCGTCACCGCGATGGATGCGGCCGGGCGGGCCGGATTTATTCATCTGAGCATTACCACCCAGTTACCCGAATCCACCAATTAATCGGCATTTTATGAACTCTGTCCCACCGGCCACACCTGTTAGCAGTTTCACGACGTATTTGCGCTTACTCGGTTATTTACGTCGTTATGCCGTGGTGTTTGGTATCAGTGTTCTGGGTTTGTGGATGTTCAGTTTGATGGAAATTGCGTTTGTCGATCTGTTCGGCTACCTGATTAACGTATTGACCGTGGTAACCGGTGAAAATATCAAAGATCTTCCGGCCAATATGACCAATATTGATTCTGGAATCACGTCCCGTTTTGCGCAATGGTATATGCGCGATGGCAATGTCCTGGAGCAGAGCCGGGTGGTAGTGCCACTGTTTATGCTACTTCTTGCGACACTACGCGGTATAGGATTTTTGATTGGTAATTACGGTATGAGCTATGTTTCCCAGTCGATTGTCGATGGGTTGCGCAATGAAGTTTTTGACAAGTACACGCGTATGCCGAGTGCCTATTTCGATCAAAATATGAGTGGCCATCTGGTAGCCCAGTTAACATTCCACGTTGGTCAGGTCATGGGGGCCGTAACCAGCGCGCTCAAGGTAATTTTGCGCGAGGGCGCGCTGGTTATTGGGCTGCTGATTTACCTGATCTATTTAAACTGGCGGCTCGCACTGATATTTTTGGTGATCATGCCGGTTATCGCGCTGATCATTAATTCCATCAGCAAACGCTTTCGGCGTTTGAGCAAACGGATTCAAACCGCGGCGGGTGAGATCACCCACGTCGCACAGGAAACCGTCGCGGGCTATCGGGAAATGCATTTGTTCGGTGGCACGGACTACGAACGCAAGCGCCTGTATCAGGCGTCGAAAACTAACCGGCGTCAAAATTTAAAGCTGGCGCTGACGGAAGGCCTGAGTACGCCCGTGATCCAGTTGTTACTCGCTGGTTCCCTTGGCCTGCTGATCTGGCTGGCCTTGACTCCGGAAATCATTGGCTCGATGACCACGGGAGATTTCACCAAATTTTTGTTTACCGCATCGCTGTTGGCCAAGCCGATACGTCAGATCACGCAGATTAATAGTACCATTCAACGGGGTATCGCTGCAGGTTCCACGTTGTTTGAAACCCTGGACGGGATTGAAGAGCAGGATACCGGGGAGATAGAGAAGGAGCGGGTGGCGGGACAGTTCGAATTTAAGAAGGTTAATTTTGGCTACGCCAGAGGGGACAGGGTTCTGCACGACCTGACGTTTTCCGCAGCGCCCGGCGAAAGCATCGCACTGGTGGGCCCCTCAGGGGGCGGCAAAACATCGCTGATCAGTCTGATCCCCCGGTTTTATAACTATCAGAGCGGACAAATTTTACTGGATGGCACGGAGATTACCGAATACAGCCTTAAAAGCCTGCGCAAGCAGATTGCACTGGTGAGTCAACATGTCACTCTGTTTAACGACACCGTGTATAACAATATCGCCTATGGCGAGTTGAAGTCCGCTTCCCGGGAACAGGTTTATGAAGCGGCGCGCATGGCCTACGCGCTGGAGTTTATCGAAACCCTTCCCGATGGCTTTGACACGCGCATCGGCGACGACGGCGTGATGTTGTCCGGGGGGCAGCGCCAACGCCTGGCCATCGCGCGCGCCCTGCTCAAGGACGCCCCCGTTCTAATTCTCGACGAGGCGACATCAGCCCTCGATAGTAAGTCGGAGAGTTATATACAGTCGGCGCTGGAGACGGCTATGCGCGGTCGCACGACGTTTGTGATTGCCCACCGTCTCAGCACCATCGAAAAAGCCGATCGAATTATGGTGCTGGACAAGGGGCGGATAGTGGAGCAGGGCAGCCATCAAAAGCTGTTGGCTGAAAATGGGCGCTATGCGCAG
>JBFJKD010000199.1:0-4520 GCA_041635095.1 Porticoccaceae bacterium | reverse complement strand
CCGCTAACTCATAAAATTAATCGGTCTAGCTGTTGGAGTAAAACCATGGCATCAAGTGAATTTGCAGATATCCACCGCAGTCGTAAAGCTCATCTCGATAGTATGGCGCGCCAGGGGAAATTGCTGCGACCGTTGACTGCTCTACTGCGCGGGGTTTTCGCGCTGTCCCGTGGTCTGAATTTTGAATACCCGCTATTCCGTGTCTTTTTCAAGCCCATGGCGGGGATGTTCGACAAAGCGATAGACAAAGCGTTCAAAGGTTATACGCCAACGGCTAACGACGTATTTGTTTGCGCTTATTACAAAAGCGGTACTAACTGGGTGATGCAGGTGGCGCACCAGATAGCAAATCGCGGTGAAGGCGAGTTTGATGATATTCTCGATGTTATTCCCTGGGCGGATTGCCCAGCGCCGGAGACCACCATCTCACTGGCCGATCCAAGACCGGCGCAGTTATCCATAACCGGCAAGCGTGTCATCAAGACTCACGCCCGGGCGCAATATGTGCCCTACAGCAAAGATGCCAGGTATTTGTGTGTGATTCGCGACCCCAAGGATGTGGTGGTGTCCGCCCACCATTTTTTTGGCAGCATGCTATTAGGGCCTTTAATCCCGTCCGTTCAAACCTGGGTACGGCACTGTTTATCGGAGGATGCTGCGTTTGGTCCCTGGTCCGATTTTGTCGCCAGTTATTGGCCGTGGCGGGATCGACCCAACGTGTTGTTTGTCACTTATGAGGAAATGCAGGACGATGCCGTAGCAACCATACGCAAAATTGCGACGCTGATGGGCGTTGATTTAAATAATGCGGAAGTTGAAAAAATTAATCGACTAAGTTCCTTCGAATATATGAAGAGTATCGATCACAAGTTTTATCCGGGGGAGGTTACTCCGTTTGCGCGACCCGGTGGCAGCATGATCCGGCACGGAAAAAAGGGTAGCTCGGGCGAAATGTTGACATTGGATCAGCAAGAAAGGATTGATAGTTATTGCCGCACCCGGTTAGCAACCCTAGGTAGCGATTTTCCCTACGACCAATACTACGGCGGCGTAGCGCGTTGAGGCGTAGCTATCAGGGCAGGGAAAGCAAAAATTCCCTGCCCCGTTGCATCTAGCGTGCGTGTTGCGAACTACCCCCTGCGCGGTTGCCCGACGTTCTTCCTGAAGTATTGGAACGGCCCCTAAAAGAGGGACGCTGACTATTGTTGCGCGGGGCTGCCGCTTTTTGGCCTTGACTGCTGCGGGCGTTACCCCGTTGTGGTTGGCGTTGTCCGCGTCCATTGTTAATCGGCTCGGCTTTGATAGACGGGTCTACTTCAAAATCCTCGATAACTAGTTTGCGAATATCCTTTTTCAAGAGGCGCTCGATATCGCGCAACAAGCGCAATTCATCAACACAAACCAGCGATATGGCTTCGCCTTCTTTGCCGGCACGCCCGGTGCGGCCAATACGGTGCACATAGTCTTCCGGTACGTTGGGCAGTTCGTAATTGACCACATGGGGCAATTGGTCAATGTCCAGGCCGCGGGCGGCGATATCGGTAGCAACTAACACGCGCACTTTGCCGTCCTTGAAATCCGCCAATGCCTTGGTACGCGCGCCCTGACTTTTGTTGCCGTGAATGGCGGCGCTGCGAATACCGTCGGTAATCAATTGTTCGGCGAGACGATTGGCGCCATGTTTGGTACGGGTGAAGACCAGTACCTGTTGCCAGTTGTTGGAGCCAATCAAATAGGAAAGTAGTTCGCGTTTGCGATTCTTATCCACCGGATGCATCACCTGAGTGACGCTCTCCGCCGCAGTATTGTGTCGCGCGACTTCGATCAGCACCGGCGATTTCAGTAGCTCGTTGGCCAACTGCTTAATTTCGTTGGAGAACGTGGCCGAGAAATACAACGTTTGCTTCTGCTTTGGCAACAACGCCAGCACGCGGCGAATGTCGCGAATAAAGCCCATATCCAGCATGCGATCTGCTTCGTCCAGAATAAGGACTTCCACCTGGGATAGATCGACGCTGCGTTGGCCCACGTGGTCGAGCAATCGACCTGGGGTGACGACCAGAATATCTACGCCGCGAATCAATTTTTGTTTCTGCGGGTTGATGCTGACACCGCCGAAAATTACTGTGGATTTCAGTGGCAGGTATTTGCCATAGGTTTCCACGCTTTCGGCAACCTGGGCGGCGAGCTCCCGTGTTGGGGTGAGTATCAGCGCGCGTATGGGGCGGCGCCCCGCCTGCGGCTGGGTGGATGACATCAGTCGTTGCAGCAGGGGTAGTGTAAAACCGGCGGTTTTGCCGGTGCCCGTTTGCGCGCCACCCATAATGTCGCGCCCTTCGAGTATCGGGGGGATGGCCTGAATTTGTATGGGGGTGGGGACGCTGTAGCCTTTTTCGGATACAGCACGGAGTATTTCGGCCCTGAGACCGAGAGATTCAAATGACATGCTTAGGTTTTCTCCAGCTATCAGCCTACCCAATACGTATGCGTTGAGCATGCGCAAGGAACGGTCTAGGCGGACATTAATTTGTTTGTTTCGAGGTGAACCAGGAAGGAATACCGCGTAGAAAACAGGTGCAGACCGAAATACACCAGAGGTTGAACGCGCATTGTACCTTAAATCCGGCGTAACCAGAAGCCCGGTTATACGCTGGGCTCGACGTCAGCTTCGCGAGCATGGTGGTTGGGGACAGCGTATTGGAATAATTCGCTATAAAAGCAGAGTTAGCTAGGTTCTTTGGTTGTTAATGCGGCCTGCCTGAGTGACGCCGAAACGGCACGATGGCCTTCTTCTCGGCAGCGACATCATGTGTGGGGACCGATAACAATCGCTAGTTGAATTACTGCGAAAAAAGATTTTGGTTACTACACTTGAATAAATGGGAGGCAGCGGTCAAATTATAGTCGTCACAGGAGCAATAAATTGGTATATATTCCCAGTGTACGGGTAGTGCAGGTAGAAAGACTGCATTGTACTGCAGGGCATTTTCCAGTGGAGTATCGGACGGTAGTAAGGAGCAAATAAAACTAAGCGGAGAATCTCGTATGAAACGCCATTATTACGTAACAGATGATCTGGACGATCTTGATCACGTGGAAGAAGAGCTGGAGCGCGCCGGGTTAGTCACTCCACAGCTGCATGTATTGAGCCGTGATGATGCCGGGGTAGCTCGTCATGAGCATCTACACGAAGTTGAAGCGGTTATGCGCACCGACGTGGTTCGCTCGATGAAAAAGGGTGCGTTGGTGGGCCTGGTGTTGGCACCGCTGGTATTACTGGTTGCCTATTACTTCAACTGGCCGGAAAAGGTTACTTGGGTGCCATTTGTCTGTCTTGCCATCGTGGTACTGGGTTTTTGTACCTGGGAGGGCGGGTTTTTGGGTATACAACTGCCCCATCATCAATTTCGTCGCTTTGAGGAAAGTCTCAATCAAGGTAAGCATGTGTTCTTTGTGGATATCGACGATGCGCAGAAGGCGGTTCTTGATCGAGTGGTCAGCGCACACTCGCGCTTAAGACCAGCGGGGGAAGACCAAGCCACCGCTGGCTGGTTTGTGAAAGGGCATCAGAGAATGCGAAATTTCATGAAGGCTATGCCCTGAAGCAACTCGTTGGTGGTGCTACCGGGCCGACCACCGCGTTCACGGCGGCGGGTTCGGTGGCCCGCAAGTATAGTGATCAGGGTTGGGTGGTAAAATAAAAGAGGCGGGTTAAAAACGTGTAATCCCCTTCCGCCGCCATCAAGCCGATTAATACCAGCAGGCATAACGGTGGCACCAGAATGGCGCAGGAAAGCGCCAACCGTTCCCACGCCATATGCATAAAAATACTGACGATTAACCCCGCTTTTAATAGCATAAATATAATGATAAGCGACCAGCGCAGGTAACCCTGAAGCTGGAAGTAATCGACGAGATACGAAAAAGTACTGAGAATAAATAATAAGCCCCAGATCCAGAGATAGACACTAATCGGATGTTGCTGACCTTCTGCATGTGTTTGTGCCATTGCGATCTCCTACCAAAGATAGAAAAAGGCGAAAATAAACACCCAGACCAAATCCACGAAATGCCAATACAGTCCCATGGTTTCCACCATGCCGTAGTTGCCGGGGCGACCGGTCATAAATCCCGGTTTACCCATATCGATACTGCCGCGCAATACTTTAACCGCAACTATGATCAGGAATATAACGCCGATGGAAACGTGGAAACCATGAAAGCCCGTGATCATAAAAAAAGCAGAGCCGAATTGCGCGGCGCCCATGGGATTGCCCCACGGGCGAACGCCTTCGTCGACGATCAGTTTGGTCCATTCAAAGGCCTGCATGCCGACAAACGATGCGCCAAAAAGCGCGGTAATTAACATCAGGATGCCGCATACTTTTCGATTTTTTTCGTAGCCAAATTTAACCGCCATGGCCATCGTGCCGCTGCTGCTAATTAAAATAAATGTCATAATGGCAATCAGCAATAACGGAATATGTTGCCCGGCGATGGTGAGCGCGAATACTTCACTG
>JBFJKD010000198.1:0-4565 GCA_041635095.1 Porticoccaceae bacterium | reverse complement strand
GTGGTGCGTACCAAAAAAGGGGTGCGTCGCTCGGATGGCAGTTTAATCAAGTTTGACGATAACGCTGCGGTGTTGTTAAACGCGCAGATGGCACCAATAGGAACGCGTATTTTCGGGCCGGTAACGCGCGAGTTACGTGGTGAGCGTTTTATGAAAATTATCTCTCTGGCACCTGAAGTTATTTAAGTCGGAGGAGGCAAAGAAGATGGCGATGAGCAAAATCAAACGCGATGACGAAGTCATCGTGACTGCGGGTCGGGATAAGGGTAAGCGCGGTAAAGTGCTACGGGTGCTGGCCGACAATAAGCTGTTGGTGGCTGGCGTGCAAATGGTGAAAAAGCACCAGAAGCCTAATCCGCAAATGGGTGTGCCCGGCGGGATCGTGGAAAAAGAAGCGCCGATACAGCTATCCAACGTGGCGCTGTTTAACGCCGCCACGAGCAAGGGTGATCGCGTGGGTTTTAAGGTGCTTGAAAGTGGCAAGAAAATACGTGTGTTCAAGTCCAGCGGCGAAGCTGTCGACGCCTAACAGGATGAACTGAAATGGCAAGGCTGAAAGAGTTATACAAAAGTGAAATCGCACCCAGGCTCCAGCAGGAGCTCGGATTGAAGAATGTGATGGAAATTCCGCGCATCACCAAAGTTACCCTGAATATGGGGGTTGGTGAGGCGTTGGCAGACAAGAAAGTGCTGGAAAATGCGGTTGCCGAAATGCAGTTGATTGCCGGTCAGAAACCAGTGGTGACCAAAGCGCGCAAATCAATCGCAGCGTTCAAGGTGCGCGAGGGCTGGCCGATTGGTTGTAAGGTAACGCTGCGCGGCGAACGCATGTACGAATTTCTGGAGCGCCTGGTGAGTATTGCGATACCGCGTATTCGCGACTTCCGCGGGATCAGCGCCAAATCATTTGATGGGCGCGGAAATTTTGCGATGGGTGTCACTGAGCAGATTATTTTTCCAGAAATTGACTACGACAAAATCGACAAGCTGCGTGGCTTGGATATCACGATCACCACGACTGCGCGCAATAACGACGAAGGTCGTGCGTTGCTGCGTGCATTTAATTTCCCGTTGAAGGGTTGAGGTCGAACGATGGCAAAAACATCGATGGTAGAGCGCGAAAAGAATCGTACCCGAACAGTGGCACGGTATGCGGTAAAGCGCGCCCAGCTGAAGGCTATTATCAAAGACGTTAATGTCGGTGACGACGAGCGTTGGGAAGCGCAGGTTAAATTGCAGAAGTTGCCGCGTGATGCCAGTCCGGTACGCCAGCGTAATCGCTGTCGTATTACTGGACGCTCTCGCGGTGTGTATCGCAAGTTCGGTCTGTGTCGAAATAAACTGCGTGAAGCCGCAATGCGCGGCGACGTGCCTGGCCTGGTTAAGGCCAGCTGGTAAGCGAGTCCAAGAGGAATAATTTGCCATGAGTATGCAAGATTCAGTCGCCGATATGCTGACCCGTATTCGCAACGCCCACGCGCGTAACCGTGAAGCGGTTACCATGCCGACCTCTAAATTAAAGGTGGCGCTTGCGCAGGTGTTGCAGGACGAAGGTTATATCCTCGGATTTAGTGTCAGCGATAGTGCCAAGCCGGAACTGACTATCAGTTTGAAGTACTTTGAAGGTCGACCAGTTATCGCGGAAATAAACCGCTATAGCCGACCGGGCCTGCGCCGCTATGCGCACGCCGATAAATTACCCCAGGTGCGCGGTGGCCTGGGTATTGCAGTAGTGTCGACCAGCCAGGGTGTTATGACGGATCGCGCCGCACGCGCGGCCGGTGTTGGTGGTGAGGTGCTCTGCACAGTTTTCTAACGGGACCGATCGAATGTCTAGAGTAGCAAAAAATCCGGTGGCGATACCCAAAGGCGTTGAGGTCCGGCTCAGTGGTAGCGATATTTCCGTAAAGGGAAATTTGGGACAGTTGTCCATGGGCGTACACCCAAGCGTCGAAATACAGCAGGGCGACAGTGTTTTAACGTTTGCCGCCAAAGATGGTGCGCAGACTTCGCGGGCGCTTGCCGGGACGCTGCGCACCCTCGTGAACAATATGGTGGTGGGCGTTAGTCAGGGGTTCGAAAAGAAATTACAATTGGTAGGGGTAGGCTATCGTGCCCAGGCGCAGGGTAAAAAATTAAACCTGACTCTCGGTTTTTCCCATCCAGTTGAATATGCAATGCCAGACGGTGTGACGGTCGAAACACCCAGCCAGACCGAGGTGGTGCTACGCGCAGCCGATCGGCAATTGTTGGGACAGGTGGCTTCCGAAATACGCGGATTCCGTCCACCAGAACCCTACAAAGGCAAAGGGGTGCGTTATGCCGACGAATTTGTGCGTCGTAAAGAAGCCAAGAAGAAGTAACAGGTACACGATATGAATGAAAAGAAATTAGGTCGTTTACGCCGTGCGCGTCGGGCGCGAGCAAAGATCCAGGAGTTGGGCGCAGTGCGTTTGTCTGTACATCGGACACCGCAGCATATTTATGCGCAAGTACTGTCTGGCAGTGGCGATCGAGTGTTGGTCAGTGCGTCCACGCTGGACAGCGCGTTGCGCGGCGCCAATACCGGTAATATCGACGCTGCACGGTCAGTGGGTAAGCTGATCGCCGAACGTGCAAAGCAAGCGGGTGTCACGCGCATCGCATTTGATCGCAGTGGCTTTAAGTATCACGGTCGCGTTAAGGCGTTGGCCGATGCGGCACGCGAAGGCGGACTGGAATTTTAAAGGTTGAATCATGGCTAAGAACAACCCCCGAGAAGTAGACCCAAATGAAGGGTTAATGGAAAAGCTGGTTCAGGTGAACCGGGTTGCAAAAACGGTAAAAGGCGGGCGTATTTTCGGCTTCACCGCATTGACCGTAGTCGGCGACGGCAACGGCCGCGTGGGGTTTGGCCGGGGCAAGGCACGCGAGGTCCCGTTGGCGATTCAGAAAGCCATGGAAGCCGCGCGGCGCAATATGATTCAGGTCGATCTGAAAGGCCATACGCTGCAGTATGCGATCAAGGCCAATCACGGCGCCTCAAAAATTTATATGCAGCCGGCATCCGAAGGTACCGGTGTTATTGCCGGTGGTGCGATGCGTGCCGTACTTGAGCTCGCTGGCGTACAGAACGTATTAGCGAAATGTTACGGCTCAACCAATCCGGTTAACGTGGTGCGTGCTACGTTTAAAGGGCTGCAAACCATGCGGGCGCCGGAAGAGATAGCCGCCAAGCGTGGCAAAACGGTTGAAGAAATCACTGGCTAGATGACCGCCGACAGTGCGTGTCACTGGCGCAATCGGGAAGTTGGAACATGGCGAAAGCAAAACAGATCAAGGTAACTCAGGTGCGTAGCGCGTACGGTCGCCTGCCCACTCATAAAGCGTGTGCCGCTGGTTTGGGGTTGCGTCGGATTGGGCATACCGTGGCTGTGGAAGACAGTCCATCGGTGCGTGGCATGATCAATAAAATTTATTACATGGTTAAGGTCGAGGGAGAGTAAGCATGCGCCTCAATACGTTAAGTCCAGCACCCGGACGCGTGCGCGACAGGAAGCGCGTCGGCCGAGGTATTGGCAGCGGGCTGGGTAAAACTGCCGGCCGCGGTCATAAAGGACAGAAGGCGCGTTCCGGTGGCCGTGTGCGGCCCGGTTTTGAAGGCGGCCAAATGCCGCTGCAGAAGCGACTGCCGAAGTACGGTTTTACGTCGCGTATTGGCCGCGTAACTGGCGAAATTCGCCTGGCTGAACTGAACAAGGTTGAAGGCGATATCGTGGATATAGCGGCGTTGCGTAATGCTGGATTGATCACCGGCGCAATCACGCGCGCCAAGATTTTCCTGTCCGGCGAGTTGCACAAAGCGGTCACGGTCAAGGGGCTGGCAATTACCAGGGGCGCGCGGGCTGCACTTGAGGCGGCCGGTGGCAAGGTCGAAGACGAGAGCGCTAATGGCTAAAGCGCCTGGTATGGCCGTCGGCAATCAAAAAGGTTTGGGCGAGCTGTGGGCTCGTCTGCGCTTTTTGTTGCTGGCGATTGTGATTTACCGTATTGGCACGCATATTCCGGTGCCAGGGATAAATCCCGATCGCGTGGCCGACCTGTTCAATCAGAACCAGGGCACCATTCTCGGCATGTTCAATATGTTCTCGGGTGGTGCGCTGGAGCGCATGAGTATTCTGGCGCTCGGGATCATGCCGTATATTTCCGCATCGATCATTATGCAATTATTGACTGCGGTTACACCGTCCCTGGAGCAGCTGAAGAAAGAGGGTGAAGCGGGGCGTCGTAAGATTAGTCAGTACACGCGCTACGGCACGGTATTGTTGGCGATTGTACAGGGTACCGGCATGGCCTATGGTCTGGCCGGGCAGGGCCTCGCCTACTACACTGGGTTTACGTTTTTCCTTATTGCGATCACTTCACTGGTTACCGGCGCGGTGTTTATGATGTGGTTGGGCGAGCAGATTACCGAGCGTGGCATCGGTAATGGCATATCGATGTTGATTTTTGCTGGCATCGTCGCTGGGTTACCAAGCGCGTTGGGGCAGGCGTTTGAGTCGGCGCGCCAGGGCGATCTGAATATT
>JBFJKD010000197.1:0-4569 GCA_041635095.1 Porticoccaceae bacterium | reverse complement strand
GGGGATGTCGTGTTTGCGCTTTTTGAGCCGCTGCTGAAAATCTGGTGGATAGGTTGCCATACCGCTGGAGGCAATTGAGCCGGGTATCAGGCAGTTGACGCGCACGCCAGAGTGCGCCCATTCCAGGGCGGCGGTCTGGGTAAGATTGACCATACCCGCGCGGGCGGCGCCGGAATGCCCCATGTTCGGCATGCCAAAGGCGATCAGGGCGGCGATATTGACAATGGCGCCGCCGTGCTCTGCCATCCACTGGTTGTAGACTTCCCGCATCATGGTAAAGCCACCGTTGAGGTTGTTGCGGATCACCGCGTTCCAGCCCTTGTCGGATATATCCTTGAGGGGTGCGGGGAACTGTCCGCCAGCGTTGTTCACCAGCCCATCGATACGACCGTGTTGCTGGATAATGGTGGCGACGGTGCCGGCCACGTCTTCGCCATTGCGAATATCGAGAGCGTAGTAGGCGCTGTCGAAGCCGTCTTCGCGCAACTCGCCGCTCACTTTTTGCAGCTTGTCGACGCTGCGACCGAGCAATACGACAAACGCGCCTAGGGATGCCAGTTCATGGGCGGTGCAACGGCCGATGCCGCTGCCGCCACCAGTGATAACCACGGTTTGCTTGGCAAAAAAGTTGGGGCGGAAGGCGGACTGGTATCCGGTTTTGGACGTCATGGTTCAGGTGCTACCGATTAATTAACGGATTGGGTGGTGGTGTACGGGGCGCTGGTGCGTCAATGGGCAATTATACTCACCCGCGGGATCGACGCTACCGAAGGGTAACGACACGTTGGTTTGGATAACGGTGAGCTATCCCTTTATTTGCTGGAGAGACACCAGTAAAATTGCCACCCTTCATTTACACACCCCCGCAAGGATAACCATGAAACCGACATTGAGGCCGGCGAATCCGAATTTTTCATCGGGCCCGTGCAGCAAGCGCCCCGGCTATGATCTCGGCGCGCTGGACATCACCACATTGGGTCGTTCGCACCGTTCCGCCATCGGTAAAATGGCCTTGCAAAGGGCCTGCGACGAAACCGCCGAACTGCTGGGTTTGCCCGAGGGCTATCGGGTGGGCGTGGTGCCCGCGTCCGACACCGGGGCCATGGAAATGGCCATGTGGTCGCTGCTGGGCCCGCGGCCGGTGGATGTGTTTGCCTGGGAATCCTTTGGCGATGGCTGGGTGAGTGACATCACCAAACAGTTGCGCCTGGAAAATGTGACGGTGCACCGGGCCGACTACGGCCAGCTGCCGGATCTGTTCGCAGCGAACCCCGACAGCGATATCGTGTTTACCTGGAATGGCACCACTTCCGGCGTGAAGGTTCCCGATGGCGACTGGATTCACGATGACCGCGCTGGTTTAACCATCTGCGATGCCACCTCGGCGGTGTTTGCCATGGCGTTACCCTGGCACAAACTGGATGTGGTGACCTTTAGCTGGCAGAAAGTGCTCGGCGGTGAAGGTGCGCACGGTATGTTGATCCTGAGCCCGAGAGCGGTGGCACGGCTGGAAAGTTATACGCCGCCCTGGCCGCTACCCAAAATTTTTCGCATGACCAAAAATGGCAAGTTGTTGGAAGGCGTGTTCCGCGGGGAAACCATCAATACGCCGTCGATGTTGTGTGTCGCCGATTATCTGGATGCTCTGGGCTGGGTAAAGTCTCTTGGGGGCGTAGAAGCCACCATCGAAAAATCCCGGGGCAATCTGGCGGTACTCGAACAGTTTGTCGAGAGCCGCGACTGGATTCGGTTTCTGGCGGCGGATAAAGCCCAGCGCTCCAATACCAGCGTTTGTCTGATTCTCGAACTGCCCGAGGAGCGGGTTAAACAGATGGCCAAATTACTCGACACCGAAGGCGTGGCCTACGATATCGGCGCCTACCGGGATGCCCCGGCGGGGTTGCGCATCTGGTGCGGCGCCAGTGTTGAACAGGCCGACCTGGAGATACTGATGCCGTGGCTGGACTGGGCCTACCAGCAGGTCAAATAGCCGCTTATTTTCTATCGCTCGCCATATTTTCTATCGCTCGTCAATGGGAAACCGCCATGTACAAAGTGCGTACCTACAATCAGATTTCCAGCCGCGGACTCGACCGCTTTCCCCGGGATCGCTATGAAATTGCCAGCGAATTTGCCAACCCCGATGCGGTGTTATTGCGCAGCCAGAATATGCACGACGAACCCCTCGCCGCCAGCGTGGTGGCGCTGGGCCGCGCCGGGGCGGGCACCAACAATATTCCCCTGGCAAAATGTTCCCAGGCGGGGGTGGTGGTATTTAACACCCCCGGCGCCAACGCCAACGCGGTCAAGGAGCTGGTGGCGGTGGCGCTGTTACTCGGTTGTCGAGATATTATCGGCGGCATCAATTATGTACAGACGCTGACGGATATCGACAGCGCGCAAGACATGTCGGCGTTGCTGGAGAAAGAGAAAAAGCGCTTTGCCGGTTCGGAGCTATTCGATAAAACCCTGGGAGTGGTCGGCCTTGGCGCCATCGGGGCCATTGTCGCCAACATGGCGCTGGAGCTGGGCATGAAGGTAGTGGGGTTCGATCCGGCCATCTCGGTGGAAGCGGCCTGGCGTCTTTCCAGTCGCGTGGAAAAAATGGATAACCTGCAGAGTCTGCTGGCCCGCTCTGACTTTGTGACCCTGCACGTTCCGGCCATCGACGCCACCCGCCATATGATTAACGCCGAGGCGCTTGGGTATATGCGGCCGGATGCCAAACTGCTTAACTTCGCGCGCGAAGCGGTGGTCGATGTACCCGCGTTGCTGGCGGCGCTGGATAAAGGCCGCATCGGTGGCTATATCAGTGATTTCCCGGAACCGTCATTGCTGGGTAGAAAAAACGTGTTGTTGATGCCGCATATCGGCGCCAGTACCCGGGAGGCCGAGGAAAATTGTGCGGTAATGGCCGCCGACCAGCTAATAGATTTTCTGGAAAACGGAAATATCAAAAACTCGGTGAACTTTCCGCCGACAGCGATGGCGCGCAATGGCGGTCATCGCATTACGGTCAGTAACGCCAATGTGCCCAAGGTGCTGGGTAATGTGTTGGCGATTCTTGCGGAGAGCAACAATAACGTCCTCGACCTGGTGAACAAGAGCCGCGAGGATATTGCCTACAATATTATTGATGTGGAGGAAGCCGTCGCGGCGGACATTGTGACGGCGATTCAGAGTGTGCCGGGCGTCATTCGGGTACGTGTCCTCTAACGCTACGCCATACCCAGCACTACACAGTTTGCGCTTGCCTCCGGCACGCTAACCCGACTGATTTGCTGGATCCTCGGGAGAATCGTCCAGCTCCCGTTGCAACTCCCTGGCAAGGTTTTCCACGGCCACCAGCGCCGGCTGTATATGGCGCCGGTTATGGCTGGCGATGTGGCGGTGCAGATCGCGCACCGCCGCTTCCAGCGCGGGTAATTTGAATATCCCTGCGATACCCAGAAGTTGGTGCACGATTTCCCGCAACTCATCCGGCTGTTGTTGCTGAAAGGCCGTCCGGGCACCCGTCACCAGGCTATCAATTTCTGCAACGAACAGCGCTTTCGGAATAGCCTGGCCAACTCCGCGTAAATCGGGCAACGGTCGCGCTGGCTTGCCAATCCGGCTGATCAAGGTTTGAATCAAATGGTTTTCGTCGATTGGTTTTAATAACAACTCATTGGCGCCGGCCCGACGCATGCGTTCTTCCTCGTGCTGCAAAATATCGGCGGTGAGCGCAATGATCGGCGTTCGGCTGTTGGGGTTGTCGGCTTTTCTAATGCGTTGGACAGCCTCAATACCGTCCATACCGGGCATATGCACGTCGATCAGTAGCGCGTCAAATTTGCGGTTACTGGTGGCGCGGATCGCAGCTTCGCCATCCGCCACCATGGTGCAGTCGCAACCGACCCGTTCGAGCAACGTTTTTAATAAAAGTCTGCTGAAGTTGTTGTCCTCGGCCACCAGCACCTCAACCCCAATTAACGGTTGATAAGTGTCGAGTATTGGCGCCGGGTCGCTAACACCGCCGTTGCTGACCATCTGTATCAGGGCGCTGCGCAGCTCATTTACCCCGGCGGGTTTGCTTAGAAAGGTTACTGGCTGCAGGGAACTCACCGCCGCTTCCCGTCCAATAATCTGATGTAGTTTTTCGAGGGACGATATGACGACCATTGGGGTGCGTGTAAACCCTCTGATGGTGGTCATGGTATCCAGGCTGGCCTCTGTGGACGCCACCACGTTGTTGCCCACCACCACCGCCTGACACGGGTTAGCGGACAGGTGTTTTTCAAGTTCATTCAGAGCGCCAAATACGACGACCCGACTGACGAAACGTTGCAGAGCATGCTGCAGTGCCAGCCGCGACAGATGGTCTGGGTCGAACACAGCGATGTTCCACGGGTGGAGCCAGGGAGGTTCGCCAGGTTGTTGTCGGGTGAGTGGTAGCAGGACGGTTATTTTCGTGCCGAGTTCCTCCGTACTGTCAACGGCAATGGTGCCACCCATTAGCTCCACATAGGTTTTGACAATGGCGAGACCCAGGCCAGTACCGCCGAATCTACGGGAGATGGACGTATCCGC
>JBFJKD010000196.1:0-4571 GCA_041635095.1 Porticoccaceae bacterium | reverse complement strand
TCTGAACCGAATCGCGGGTTGAACAATAGCCGTTAGGGTAATGGCAAGCTGACCGGCAGTTGCTTGAACCGGGCTAATCCGCGATGTTGCTCGCCGAGCATTTCAAAGCCCCGTAATACGCATCTTCTGGTCTTCCATTTTTGCAAGCGCCGCTTCCATTTCTTCAGCGCGGACGCGCTCTTTGGCAACAACATCCGCCGGGGCATTGGCGACGAAACGCTCGTTGGTAAGCTTGTTCTGAATCTGTTGCAGATTTTTGTGCAGCTTGTTGATTTCCTTGTCGAGACGGGTGAGTTCCGCATCCTTGTCGATGAGCCCGGCCATGGGCACAAGAATCTCTATATTGCCTGCCAGAGCGGTGGCGCTGGCGGGTGCCGCGTCGCCGGGAGTCAGCCAGGTAACGGTGTCGAGGTTGGCGAGTCGGGTCAGGAACTGACGGTTTTCATCGAGGCGGCGGCGGTCTTCGGTGCTACCATTTTTGATAAATACAGGCAGCGGTTTTTTCGGCGGAATATTCATTTCGCCGCGCACATTGCGAATCGCGAGAATAACCTGTTTGACCCACTCAATATCGGCCACAGCCGCCGCGTCGATTTTTTCTACTTGCGGTTGCGGAAAGGCTTGCAATATGATGCTGTCGCCCTCGGCACCGGCGAGCGTTTTGATTTTCTGCCAGATTTCCTCGGTGATAAACGGCATCAGCGGATGGGCCAGGCGCAGGGTGGCTTCCAAGACGCGAATCAGCGTACGGCGCGTACCTTTTTTGAGCGTCTGCGGCGCGTTGTCGTCCCACAGTACCGGTTTCGATAGCTCCAGATACCAGTCGCAGTAATCGGACCAGATGAAGTCGTAGAGGGCCTGCGAGGCGAGGTCGAAGCGATAACTGTCAATGCCGTCTGCAACGGCCTGCTCTGCCTCCTGTAGCCGACTGATAATCCAGCGATCCGCGAGTGTCAGTTGATAGTCGTCGCTGCCATCCTGGCCACAGTCCTGATCTTCGGCGTTCATCAATACGTAGCGAGTGGCGTTCCAGATTTTGTTACAAAAATTGCGAAAACCGCCAATCCGTCCCACGTCGAATTTAATATCCCGGCCAGTGGAGGCGAGTGAATAGTAGGTGTAGCGCAGGGCATCGGTGCCATAGGCTGCAATGCCATCGGGAAATTCAGCGCGTGTTTGTTTTTCAATCTTTTCACGCAGGTGCGGCTGCATCATCCCCGCGGTGCGCTTGCTGATCAGGGGGGCGAGCTCAATGCCGTCGATCAGATCGATGGGGTCGAGTACGTTGCCCTTGGATTTGGACATCTTGTCGCCGTGGCTGTCGCGCACCAGGCCATGCACATACACGGTGCGAAACGGTACTTCACCCATAAAGTACAGGGTGAACATGATCATTCTGGCGACCCAGAAGAAAATAATGTCGAAGCCGGTAACCAGCACGCTGGTGGGGTGAAACATTTTCAGCTCGGGGGTTTTTTGCGGCCACCCGAGGGTACCGAAGGTCCACAGTCCAGAGGAAAACCAGGTGTCGAGCACATCTTCGTCCTGAGCAAGAGTGATATCCGCTGAAATGTTATATTTCTCCCGGATGTCCTGTTCGGAACGCCCCACGTAAATCGTGCCGTCCGCGGCGTACCAGGCGGGAATGCGGTGCCCCCACCATAACTGACGACTGATGCACCAGTCCTGAATATCCCGCATCCAGGAAAAGTACATATTTTCATATTGTTTGGGTACAAACTGGATGGCGTTAGTTTCCACGGCAGCGATGGCTTTTTCCGCGAGGGGTTTGGCGCTCACATACCACTGATCGGTGAGCCAGGGTTCGATCGCCACCCCGGAGCGGTCGCCGCGAGGGACTTTGAGTTGATGATCGATAACCTTGTCGAGCAAACCGAGGGCGTCGAGATCCGCGACAATTTGTTTGCGCGCCTGGAAACGTTCCATCCCGCGATAAGTTGGCGGTACGTTGTCGTTAAGTTTGGCATCGCGGTCGAGAATGTTGAGCATGGGCAATTGATGGCGCTGCCCCATCTCGTAATCATTAAAGTCGTGAGCGGGGGTGATTTTTACGCAACCGGTGCCAAATGCCACATCCACGTAGTCATCGGCAATAATCGGAATTTCTCGATCGGCGAGGGGCAACAGCAGGGTTTTACCGATCAGGTGTTGGTAGCGCTCGTCGTTGGGGTTTACCGCGACAGCGCTATCACCCAGCATGGTTTCGGGGC
The DNA here is from genome assembly GCA_041635095.1 of Porticoccaceae bacterium. Classification (GTDB taxonomy): domain Bacteria; phylum Pseudomonadota; class Gammaproteobacteria; order Pseudomonadales; family Porticoccaceae; genus JBFJKD01. Next base: position 2,340 of record JBFJKD010000196.1, on the reverse strand, counting down.
GGGTGGTGGCGACGGTGAGATGGCCGCTGCCATCGGCAAGTGGGTAGCGAAAGTGCCACAGGTGCCCCTGTTCTTCTTCCGCGATGACTTCCAGGTCGGAAATGGCGGTGTGGAGTTGCGGGTCCCAGTTGACCAGACGCTTGCCGCGATAAATCAGACCGTCTTCATAAAGACGAATAAACGCTTCCTGTACGGCCTGATAAAAACCATCGTCCATAGTGAAACGTTCCCGGGACCAGTCCGGTGACGCACCCAGGCGGCGCAGCTGCTGTGTGATATTGCCGCCGGACTCCTGTTTCCACTCCCATACTTTCTGGATAAACTTTTCGCGGCCCAGATGGTGGCGACTCAATCCATCTGCTTCGAGCTGGCGCTCGACCACCATTTGCGTTGCGATGCCCGCATGGTCGGTGCCTACCTGCCACAGAGTGTTGCTGCCGCGCATACGCTGATAACGGATCAGCGCGTCCATAATCGCTTCCTGAAAACCGTGGCCCATATGCAGGCTGCCGGTCACATTCGGCGGTGGAATCATGATGCAATAAGGCTCCCCGGTGCCAGACGGCTTGAAATAGCCATTTTTTTCCCACAGGTCGTACCAGTGAGTTTCGATGGCCTGGGGGTCGTAGGTTTTTTCCATAAATTTTCAGCAGGTCGGCAGGGAAGTGTTCAGAAATTAGCAAAGCGCGCAATTATACGGGCATAAACACCGAGCCACTAGGGAACAGTTAGTCGGATTTGGAATCTTTGTGGTGCTGGCGCGCCGCGGCCAATCCGCTCACGTAGTCGTACAGCCGAATCCGCAGTTCGTGCTCCAGGCGGGGCAGGAATTCAGTCACCAGGTCCTCGACAATCGCTTCGATTTTTTCTACCTCGTGACTGCCCGGCAAGGGTAAATCCTGAAACAGGAGCGGTTGCTGGGAAGGTGATTCTTGTTCCTCGTCGCCGTTCTCCGCGCCGTGCAACTCCGTAAGAATAGGTATATCCAGATCGTCCGCGTCGAGTTGGTCCTCGGGCAGTGCCACCAGATCATCTATCGTAGGAATGCCGTCCTCTGACAGGGGTGTCGCTGACCCGCCGACGTTGCGGTGGAATGGGTCGGAGGAAATTTTGTGCGGGGCGTCGTCGCTCATGGTTTTTTACGCAGTGGCCGCAGTCAGAGGAAGGCTCTGTTCCTGAAAGCCGAGGGGGTAACCGCGATCCCGGTAATAGCGGTATCGCGCCCGTTTGTGTTCGGTAACGCTGTGGTCATCGTAGACAATTTCGATCAGCTTATCAAAACGACTGAACCAGTCCGCCGTGGCGGTGGGACACAGGTTGATTAATAACCCGTGGTGCTGGCGCGGCGTGTCACCCCAGCTAATACTGATCGCATGGCGTGGTTGCGCAGCGACACTGTAGGTGGTAAACGCGGCGCGGGGGTGGTTCGCCAGCAGCTGGTCGAGTTGCGCGCCGACACGGTGGTCGGGCACATGCAACAACACGTCGTGGTGACTGCTGGCGGCGCTGACAGTTAGCTCGCAGGCTAATGCCAGCGCGTTTTGATAATCCCCCGGCACCTGATAGAAATTAACGTGAGTCAAGGTAACTCTCAGCCAGCCTGATTGCGCAGATATTCCATTAATAGCGGTACTGGTCGTCCGGTTGCACCCTTGGGCGCGCTGTTCCACGCGGTGCCGGCGATGTCCAGGTGGGCCCAGCGGTAGTCTTTGGTAAAGCGCCCGAGAAAGCAGGCCGCGGTCACACTGCCGCCGCCCTGGCCACCGATATTGGCCATATCCGCGAAATTACTTTTTAACTGCTCGTCGTACTCTTCCCACAGCGGCATTTGCCAGGCTCTATCACCGGAAATCTGACCAGCTGCGAGTAATTGCTTTGCGAGTTCTTCGTTGTTGCTGAACAGCCCGGAGGCGTGATTGCCCAGGGCCACCACGCAGGCTCCCGTCAGGGTGGCAATGTCGATCACCGTGCTTGGTTTGTAGCGGGCGGCGTAGGTCAGCGCATCACATAAAATCAGGCGACCTTCGGCGTCCGTGTTGAGAATTTCAATGCTCTGCCCGGACATGGACGTGACCACGTCGCCGGGTTTAGTGGCCGCACCGCTGGGCAGGTTCTCGACTGCGGGCACGATCCCCACTACGTTGATCGGTAACGCCAGTTCAGCGAGAGCCTGCATGACACCGAACACGCTGGCGGCACCGCACATGTCGTACTTCATTTCGTCCATCTCGGGTGCCGGCTTCAGGCTGATGCCGCCCGTGTCGAAGGTGACCCCCTTGCCAACGAGCGTGATCGGCTTGACCGATGCCTTGGCACCCTTGTACTCGAGCACGATGAACT
>JBFJKD010000195.1:0-4572 GCA_041635095.1 Porticoccaceae bacterium | reverse complement strand
CGACTACATAACTGACAAGAGGTGGCGGTTTCGCAGTTACCCGCTTTACCACCAAAAACTCGGCTCAAATACTTTGGCTTACCAATAAGTATATCTATGATGAGTTACTTGCATTTGATGATTCGTTGTCACCTGAATCATTTCAGCAAGCACCCACACGCTTTGCCTGATCAATTTTTAAAGAACGGTGCTCGTATGAGCGGGCTGCGTATTCTACTGATCGTAGCCTGTTAGTCAACCATTTTCGACGGTTTGGAACAAAGATTTTGCGTCGTCGGTTGTTCGCTGAAAGCACCAGGCTGTTCAGCGAGGCGCGCATTCTAGCGTCTCCAGTGTCGCTGTCAACAGACTTTTGCATTTTTGTCTATGGATTCGCGCAACAACCCACCCGCGAACATTAAAATTAGCTATACCCAACGCAACAAATGGAAAATTTTCTTGCCCCGTCGCAAAACATGAAAGCGCCCATGGTAAGCGTCTGTGGCACATAGTAGCTGCGCTTCATCGGCAGCTCTATTCCCATTAACACTGATTGCACCCTCGCGAATAAATTTGCGCGCCTGGCCGAGTGTCACCTCTCCGCGGGGCGTCAGGGCAAGGCCGGTGTCGACCAACACCTCAGCGAGGGGCTTGCCAGGCGCCGCGATTGCGGTGCACGGCATACCATCGAGCGCCAGTTGCTCCATATCCGTTTCGCTAAGGGCGGCCAAAGCCCCGGAAAACAGAGCATGGGATATGCGCCGCGCCGCGGCGAGACCGTCCGCGCCATGCACCAGCGTGGTCACCTCGCTGGCAAGAATTTCCTGGGCGGATTTGCGCCCAGCGGTGCGGGCGTCGGCCTCTTCTATGGCGGCAATCTCGTCGAGCCCCAGAAACGTAAAGTAGCGCAAAAACCGGTAGGCATCGTCATCGGCGGTGTTGACCCAGAACTGGTAAAACCCATAAGGGGAAGTTTTCGCCGGGTCGAGCCAGATGGTGCCCGTCTCGGTCTTGCCGAACTTGGTGCCGTCCGTCTTGGTCACCAGCGGTAAAGTGAGCCCATAGACGTGGGCGTGATTGAGTCGACGAGTCAAATCGATACCACCGGTAATGTTGCCCCACTGATCCGATCCGCCAATCTGTAATGTGCAGTCATAACGTCGATGCAGTTCGGCAAAATCGTAGGACTGTAGCAACATATAACTGAATTCGGTAAAAGAGATGCCCTCGCCTTCCCGCTCAATGCGTTGCTTCACCGATTCCTTGTTGATCATCGCATTGACCGAAAAATGCTTGCCCACGTCCCGCAGAAAATCTAGGGTGGATATACCCTGCATCCAGTCCAGGTTGTTAGCCAATATGGCCGCATTTTCACCGTCAAAATCGATAAATCGCGATATCTGACGCTGCAGCCGGTCTGCCCAGCCAGCGACCACTTCGGGCGTGTTGAGCTGGCGCTCTTCCGCCTTGTGACTGGGGTCGCCAATCAACCCTGTAGCACCGCCCACCAACGCAATCGGACGGTGTCCGGCCAGCTGAAAGCGCCGCAGGGCAAGTAGTGGCACCAGACTGCCGATATGCAAACTGTCGGCGGTGGGGTCAAACCCGCAATACAGGGTGCGTCGCTGGTTGAGATGGGTGGGCAGGTCGTCGCGCGCTGCTATCTGGGCAATGATGCCCCGACCATTCAGATCGGCAATCAGCCCGGCTCCCCGCGTAACCGCTATTCCCGGCTTGACCATTGTTGGTGTAGACTCCACAGGGTGAGAAAAAGACGGCAAACCTTACATGATCCAGTAGCAAAAACAAATGTCTATCCGTTCAAACTAATTCGATTAAAGCTATAGGGCTTTAACTTTTTTTGTTATAAACTCGTCGCTTAGAAACTTTAACTCCGGTCAGTTCGAGTACGCATCCATGCAGTCAGGAAAAAACGGAGACAACTTCTGGTCGCACCTGTTTGCGCTGTCGCTGCCCCGCGCCCACCTGATCGCGGCGGGGGCCGTCGCGGCCACCTTGATTTTCAGCCTCGCCCTGTTGCCGTCTGAGAAAGTAGAAGCCAATCGAGTTTCATCGACAGTGAGCCTGTTTCTTCCCGCATCCCTGGAACCTGCGGCAAATTCACCGCAGGTCGGCGAAAACCCCGCGGAGCACGCCGCCACAGAAAGCCTGCCGACCGCGAGTTCAGGCGCCAGTGAGGATGACCTGTGGCAGGAAGAGCAGGTACGGGCCGGGGACAATCTGACCACGTTGTTCAAACGGTTGTCACTGAATGCACGGGATGTTTACGCTGTCGCCAACGCCCGTGGCGCCTCCAAACCCCTGCGCGACCTGCGTCCCGGCGAGACTGTTGCCATTCAAAGCGACGCAAGCGGGCAACTGGCGAAAGTACGCTATGTCCGCTCACAGCTGGAATCCTACCTGTACGAGCTCGATGATTCCGGTTTTACAGGGGAACAGCACCTGCGCACCCCGGACGTCGTCCCCAGTTTTCGACAGGCTGAGATAAACAATTCGCTGTTCCTCGACGGCGTGCGCGCCGGACTGGAGCAAACCACGATTATGGATCTGGCCAACATTTTCGGCTGGGACATTGATTTCGCGCTGGATATTCGCCGCGGCGACAGTTTTCAGGTGCTGTACGAGGAACTGTTGCTCGACGGCGAAAAGATTGGTACCGGCAATATACTAGCCGCCGAATTTATCAACCAGGGCCGCGCCTACCGGGCCGTGCGCTTTGTCGACAAGCAGGGCGATGCTGATTATTTCGCCCCCGATGGAAAGCCTATGCGCAAGGCATTTTTGCGTGCACCCCTCGATTTCACCCGCGTCAGCTCAAACTTTGATATGCGGCGCAAGCACCCGATTCATAAAATGATCAAGGCGCATCGCGGGGTCGATTACGCGGCGCCGAGGGGCACGCCGGTCTATGCCGCTGGCGAAGGCAAGGTGATTGCGTCGGGTTATAGCCGCGCCAATGGGAATTACGTGTTTATTCAGCACGGACAAACTTACACCACCAAATATCTGCACCTGGACAAACGCCTGGTGCGCCGGGGTCAAACCATCAAACAACGCAAGGTGATCGGCACCGTCGGCTCTACTGGGTATGCCACCGGCCCCCACCTGCACTACGAATTTCTGGTCAACGGTGTGCATCACAATCCACGCACCGTAGCCCTGCCCCAGGCAGAACCGATTCCATCCGCGTTGCGGGTGCAGTTCCTTGCGCAAACTACGCCGCTGCTCAACCAGCTCAGCAATTACAGCGCTACCCAGCTGGCCTCAGCCGCCGGCAGCCAATAACGCGACATGCCTGGGCGCACGGAGCGCGAACTGTTTATCGGGTTAATGTCGGGCACCAGCCTCGATGGTATTGATGCGGTTGTGGCAGATTTTAGCGCCCCGCACCCCCTGATTCTCGCCTGTCATACCACGCCATTTCCCCGGCAGATTGAGCGGGATGTCCGCAGTCTGTGTCAGCCCGGCGACGATCGTCTCGATAAACTGGGGGCAACCGATCAACGTTTGGGCGAGCTCTTTGCCGAGGCGGCGTTAGCCGTACTGGCGCAAACCAATTTGAATCCAGACGATGTTGCCGCCATCGGTTGTCACGGGCAGACCGTGCGCCATCGCCCCACGCCCAACGCCACAGGAACTCCTTTTACGCTGCAAATCGGCGACCCTAACCTGGTCGCGGCGCGTACCGGAATCACCACAGTTGCGGATTTTCGACGTCGCGACATGGCGTTTGGAGGTCAGGGCGCACCGCTGGTTCCGGCTTTCCATCAGGCAGTATTCGCGCATTCGACCTTGTGTCGCGCTGTGGTCAATATCGGTGGCATGGCCAACATTACTTTTCTTCCCTCAGGCTCCCTGCCGATCCAGGGGTTCGACACCGGACCAGGCAATGTGTTACTCGACGCATGGAGTCAGCGCCACCTGGGCACTGGCTTTGATGCGGGCGGACGTTGGGCGGCAGGCGCGCAAGCGGATAACGCTTTGCTGACGCAATTGCGATCCCATCCCTTTTTTGCGCTTATCCCACCCAAGAGTACCGGGCGCGAAGAATTTAACGCCGCCTGGCTGGACGAACAATTAGCCATGCACGGCACGCGACTTGCCCCTCAGCAAGTGCAGGCGACCTTGCTGGCACTAACGGCGCAGAGCATTACCGACGGCATCGCCCAGTTACCGGTAGAACCCGATGAAGTCTTTGTTTGCGGGGGTGGCGCGCTCAACGACGCCCTGATGGCAGCGCTGCAATACCTGTTGAATCCGATGCCAGTGACCAGCACTACTTTGATCGGCCTCGACCCGCAGTGGGTCGAGGCGCTGGCTTTCGCCTGGCTGGCCCGACAGACCCTGCGCGGGCTACCGGGAAATGTTCCTTCGGTGACGGGTGCGCGGACAGCAACCGTGCTGGGCGCCATCTTTCCAGTGTAAACGTATCCAATATCAATATGCGAACAGCCTCCGCTTTCGGTGAGGCGCTCCTATTCCGCTAGCCGAAGCGGTGGTCAGCACGGAACGGAATCGGGTACTAGAAAAATCCATTAACGAAGTGCTGATATCGCGGATCGAAAATGTGTT
>JBFJKD010000194.1:0-4589 GCA_041635095.1 Porticoccaceae bacterium | reverse complement strand
TTACGATTCGATTCAGCGCAACCTTAATAGCCAGAACTGGACCATCGCCATTGAAAACCTGCAATCCCTGGAAGCGCAGTTTCCCTTTGGCAATTACGCGGAACAAGCTCAGCTCGAGTTGATCTACGCCTACCATAAAAGCGCCGATTACGAGGCCGCTATTGCCGCTGCCGATCGCTTTATTCGCCTGCACCCGCGTCACCCAAATGTCGACTACGCATACTACATCAAAGGTCTCTCGGCGTTTATTCAAACCCGAGGCTTTTTTGACCAGTACTTGCCCGTCGATGAAACTAAGCGAGATCCCGGTGGCGCCCGAGACGCGTTTGCCACTTTCAACGAACTGATCACCCGTTACCCGGAAAGTGCCTATGCCGCCGATGCGCGGCAGCGCATGGTGCATTTGCGCAATCTTCTGGCGCGCCAGGAAATTCACGCGGCCAATTATTACTTTAAACGGGGTTCCTATCTGGCAGCCGCCAATCGCGGCCGTTTCGTGGTGGAAAACTTCCAACTTACTCCATCCGTGCCGGATGGGCTGGCTGTGATGGCGCAAGGCTACCATTTGCTGCAAATGCAGGATCTCGCCGACGATGCTGCGCGCGTACTGGTGGCCAACTATCCGGATCACCCATCGCTAGATAAAAATGGGGCTTTCCTTTATCAAAAAAGAATGAGTGCCGACAATCAATCCTGGCTCAAACGTCTGTCCCTGGGCTACTACGTGCCCGAAAAAGCGCCGGAGTTTGATAGTCGCCCAATCTATAATCCAACGCCAAACTCTGCGCCACCTGACGCACGGGCGCCTGACGGTGTCGACGCCGAAGGCAACCCGGACGCCGCACCGAAAAAATCCTGGTGGCACTGGTTGACCTTTGGCGTGTTCCAATAAACCTGGTTACTGTGGGCTGACAGGCTAGTCCCCCGCCCGCCAGCCGTTGGTAATGGGATAGCGCCGGTCGCGACCAAATCCGCGCCGTGTAATACGCAAACCCACCGGTGCCTGGCGGCGTTTGTATTCGTTGATATCAACCATGCGCACCACCCGCAGCACATCTTCCTGATTAAACCCCTGCGCGACGATGTCGTCGGCACTGGCGTCCTGCTCGACATATAGCTGGAGAATGCGATCGAGTATCTCATAGGGCGGCAGGGAATCTTCGTCTTTCTGGTCGGGTGCCAGCTCCGCAGACGGCGGGCGCACAATGACGGACTCCGGAATCACCGGCGCGATAGTGTTGCGGTAGCGGGCCAGGTCAAACACCAGGGTTTTCGGTACATCCTTCAGTACATCCAGTCCGCCCGCCATATCCCCATAGAGCGTTGCGTAACCGACTGCCATTTCGCTCTTGTTGCCGGTGGTCAGCACCATGTAACCCTTTTTGTTGGAGATGGCCATCAATAACACGCCGCGTGCGCGTGCCTGAATATTTTCTTCTGTTTTGTCCGCCGCGAGACCTGCAAACTCATCAGCCAGGGCGTCCACAAACGCATCGTAGATGCCTTCGATACCAATACTCTGATAACGCACACCCAGTGTGGCAGCCTCTTGCTGTGCGTCGTTCTTACTCAAATCCGAGGTGTAGTGAAACGGCATCATAATCGCCTCCACCCGTTCCGCGCCGAGGGCATCCACGGCGATCGCCAGCACCAGAGCCGAGTCTATGCCCCCCGACAGTCCCAGTAGTACACCCTTGAATCCATTTTTCAAAACGTAATCCCTGACGCCCACCACCAGTGCACCGTATACAGATTCCAGTAACGGTAGTGGCGCGACCACAGTCTGGGTCGGCACGCTCACCGCGCCATCATGGGCCACCGCCAATTGCACCGGGTAAATATCATCGGTAAACATCGGTGCCTGAAATTGAATCGTCCCCGCTGCATCGACAACCATCGACCCGCCGTCGAACACCAGTTCGTCCTGGCCGCCGACCTGATTGACGTACACCACCGGCATCGCCCCTTCCCGCGCCCGCTGTGCGATGAGGGCGCGTCGTTCTGCGGGTTTGTCGCAGTGGAATGGTGAGGCGTTGATATTGAGCATCAGGCGTGCGCCCAACGCCCGCGCACGCGCTATTGGCTCGGGAAACCAGATATCCTCACACACAGTAATCGCGGTGGCTACGCCGCGAATGTCGACCACACAGATATCGGAGCCCGGTTCGAAATAACGCTTTTCATCGAACACCAGATAGTTGGGGAGCATATTTTTGGCGTACTCGGCGACCAGTTGCCCTCCACTGATCACGCCAGCCATGTTGTACAGCTTCGCACCGACTCTGCGCGGATAGCCAAGGACAGCGGTGATATCCTGACAGGCCGCACGCACTTCATTGAGCGCACGCTCCACGCGGCCCTGTAAACTCGGACGAAACAGAAGATCTTCGGGCGGATATCCAGTCAGCACCAACTCGGGAAACACAACGACATCCGCTTTAAATTGTTCCCGCGCGCGCTGCACTGCGGATACCACGAGGCGTGCATTACCCGGAATATCACCCACCAGAGGATTAACTTGCGCCAGCGCTACGATCAGATGAGCCATACCCAACACATTTAGCCGTTATAAGGGCGCGTATTTTCAGCTAAAATCGCCGCAATAGCAAAAATCGGGTGGCCAATATATGCCCTCAAAACTGGCTGGTGCTGGTGCCGTAGAATTCTCCATACGTTTAACGCGGGTATACGCATTCTACCGCGTGTTTCTCGCGGGCATCTTGTTCAGCGTTTTTAATTGGCAGGTAGCCAAAGACGTATTTGGATCCTCATCGCCAAAACTCTATCTGGCGGTTTCGGTAAGTTATCTCATCATCACCAGCGTAACGCTTTTTACACTGTGGCCGCGACGCTTCAAAACAAATGCGGGCCTCACCCTGCTACATCTGCTGATCGATGTGCTGGCGCTGACTTTACTGATGCACAGTAGCGGTGGCCTGGACAGCGGTATTGGTTTTCTCTTTCTGGCGACCATCGCCACCGGGTCGATATTTTTCACCGGGCAAATGGCCATGTTACTGGCCGCCGTAGCGAGTATTGCGATTGTCATTGAAAGTATTTTTTCCGTGATGGTCAACGGCGTCGACAAACAAATTCTATTACCTGCTGGCACTCTTGGGGTTTTGTTGTTCGTCACGGCCTTGACTTTCCGTATGCTCAATCGCCGCATGCTCGCGGCCCAGGCCACTGCCAGTCACGAAGCGGACCAGGCAGCGCAACTGCAACAACTCAACGAAATTATCGTCAAACGTATGCTGACCGGCATCATCGTGGTCAACGCCCACAATACGATCGAGCTAATTAATAGCGCGGCGATTGAATTATTGGGCGGACACCGGCCAGGTGTGCCGTTATCCAGAGGTCAGCCGCTGCACATCGTGCCAGAGATCGTTACCCAACTCGAACGCTGGCAAGCCTACCCATGGCTACGTAACTCACCTTTTCGAGCAGCCCGCGGCAGTGGCGACATTCAGGCGAATTTCACCACCATTGAGCACGGCGACCGCAAGCGAACGCTAATTTTCCTCGAAGATATACGGGCAATGTCCCAACACGCCCAACAACTGAAACTCGCGTCACTGGGGCGTTTAACCGGTAGTATTGCCCACGAAATCCGCAACCCACTGGGAGCTATCAGTCACGCTTCACAGCTACTGAGTGAACTGGAAAATGACAATCCTCGACTTTTGCGTTTAACGGAAATTGTCGGTAACAACGCGGATCGGGTAAACCAGATTATCGAAAATGTACTGCAGCTGTCGCGGCAAAAGACGCCTGCCTTTCAAAAATTATACTTGCACAAGTGGCTGAAGCACTTCGCGCAGGATATGCAGGACGCCAGCGCGTCTCCAGGTATTGTCGAGATTAGCGTCGAACGGGAGGATGTTCAGGTTATTTTCGACCCATCTCACCTGCACCAGTTACTAACCAATCTGGTGGACAACGGCTGGCGCTACAGCCGCGAAAACACTGGCGAGGCGTGGATCAAACTGGTCTACCACACCCTGCCTAACTCTAATCTGCCATGTCTGGACATCTACGATCGCGGGACTGGTATCCCGGAGCAAGATCGCGGCCGAATCTTCGAGCCTTTTTTCACCACGTCGCCACGGGGCACCGGATTGGGACTCTACCTGGCCAAGGAGTTGTGCGAAACTAACTACGCCACCCTTGACTATATTGGCAACACCGACGCTCAGCACAACATAACGGACGAAGAAGCGGGTAAGCTCGACCCCGGTTTTTTTAGAATAGGGTTCGCCCATCCCGAGCGGCTGTTGCCGAGGACACGCCAGGATCATGAATAAAACTGCGTTGATTGTAGACGATGAGCCGGACATCAGAGAGCTGTTGGCACTCACGCTGAGACAGCTTGACCTCAAGGTCGATGAGGCAGGCAATCTCGCGGAAGCCTATCGCGCGCTTAAACGGCAACCCTATGATTTTTGCCTGACCGATATGCGCCTGCCAGATGGCGACGGCCTGCAACTGATCGAATATGTACAGGCAACCTGTCCGGATCTGCCCATCGCGATGATTACCGCTCACGGCAATACAGATATCGCGGTGGAGGCGCTAAAAAAAGGCGC
>JBFJKD010000193.1:0-4623 GCA_041635095.1 Porticoccaceae bacterium | reverse complement strand
TTTGCCAGCGCCAGTATCTGCAATTGAGTGATAGTCATTGAACAGGTAGCCCCGGAGAATCAACGAAATGATGGTAAGTAGTGGCCTGTAAACTCGCTGAACTACGCCTGTGGCGTGCCGGTAATACGAAACCCCGCCCCATCGATCTTATAGCGCCGGTTCAGGGTTATCAGTACCGACGTCATGGCCTCGGCAACCACCGCGTTGGCAATCGGTCCCGCATGCCAGCCTTGCATACCCGCCGCCCCAGTGAGGGCGATTACCACGGCACAGGCATCTTTGTCGTTGCCACACACCAGCACATCGCACTCAGGGTCGTGGTGCAAGTCGTTCAGATGGGCCGCCGCCACATTTTGATAAGCCGATACAACCCGTACATTCTCGCCCAGGAAATTCTGGGCACGGACACTCGCACAGCCACCCTCAGGCAGCTGCACAGTACCCACTTTGGGTGGCACCAGGGGTACCGTAACATCGACAAATATCTTGCCCTGTACCGCGGCACGAATAGATTCCAGGGTACTTTGATGATTGGCAAAGGGTACCGTCATCACCACCACATCGGCAGCCATAGCAGCTTCTGCATTCGTCAAGCCACGCACAGGGTTAGCGGGCTCCCGGGCATTTAATTCGGCGGCCATCTGCTGGGCTTTTTCCGGCGAGCGCGAACCGATGATTACCTCGTACCCGGCCATCACCCAGCGCAGCGCCAGCCCTCCGCCCAGATCACCGGTACCGCCCAGCACCGCTATGCGTGGTAGTTTCTCACTGTCACTCATTGAATAATTCCTTAATTAAAATGCTACTCACATGCTACACATAGCGCAGTTTTTACAGACGACCGGGCGACAGGGCGACAGGGATTTATCCAGGCTCTCCCCTGGCGCTGCGTGTGACTATTTTTCAGGCCTGTTCCCACTCAATAGCATCTTACTGACAGTGCGCCTTCAACTCGGGCATGACTTCCCTGGCGAACAACTCGAGACTGTTGCGAGTGCGCGTCGGATCCATACCTGGCAGGGACATCATCAATGTCAAATGCGTGCCCGGTGACTCCGCGTGGCAGGCAATCAGTTCCGCGAGCACACTTTGTGGGTCACCGACAATGGCCGATCGACCAAAGCTTTCGCAATATTGCGTGGTGCGTAATTCGTCCGGCGAAGGCACGTTAGCCTCCGCGACGCCATCACCGGTTTGGTCACCGGATTCATCTGCCCAGGCCTGATACTCGCTCATCACATGGTGTAAAGGTTCAGCACAGTCATCCCAGGCCCGATCTTTAGTCTCCGCCACATAACACATTAACAGGTGGGTCACGTTGAACTCACGCGGGTCCCGACCATGTCGCTTAAGCGCCTCAATATACTTGAGTCGATGTTCAATCGCGCCAACGGAGGCGAGATGACAACCGAGACGCGCCGCGCGATCCAGCGCTTTATCTCCCCTTGCGCCAACCCATACAGGGAAGGGGCTTTGCACCGGCGGAGGAAAAATCTGTACGTCCGTAATTTTGTTGAAACGTCCGTCGAGCGTAACCTTTTCACCCGCCAGCAAGCCCTGCACAATAGGTAATCCCTCGGACAGACGAGCGCCCCGTTCGGACGATGAAATCCCCATCCCGGTAAATTCTCCGGGTCGATAACCAAGCCCGACACCGAGATCAAAACGGCCATTGGAAATAACATCCACCGTCGCCGCATCTTCAGCTACCAGCACCGGGTTGTGTAGCGGTAACAGCAGCACAAAACTGCCGATGCGTATCCGCGAGGTGCGTGCGGCGATGGCCGCGGCGATGGGCATCAGAGAGGGCGAATAACCGTCTTCCACAAAATGGTGTTCACTAAGCCAGACATGGTCATAGCCTAATTCTTCAGCCGCAACAATGTGGTCCAGCTCCTGCCGGTAAATGTCAACCCAGGACGAGCGATTAAACGGCGGGTTGCGAAACGTAAACAAGATACCAATATCCAGCATTATCCTACCCTCCCAAAGTTTTTTGTGGTGGTTCGACAAGATAAACCGCCGCTGGTCTAAATACAACGTCCGGGTGAATGGACAACAACGGGTGAGCTTCCCTGGTATGCGCTCTGAATACGCTGGATACCCACAGCCCCATTAGGTAAACGCCATAAGTTTTGCTATTGTTTCCAATATCGGCAGCCCGCCAGGACTTCATGGCAGCAGGCTCATTCAACGCACATTGAACACCGACTTACTTTTTTGCGAGGAGCGATCCGTCATGAAACTCGGCATCACCACCGGTTATTCCGGCAACACTGTCAAAATCGATCTGGAGTTAATCAGACACGCGGAACAACTGGGTTACGACTCGGTCTGGACCGCCGAAGCCTACGGCGCGGATGCCATCACCACCGCCACCTGGATACTCGCCCACACCAGCACCATAAAAGCCGGTACATCTATTATGCAGATGCCGGCGCGCTCGCCCGCCATGGCCGCCATGACCGCCATGTCCCTCGCTCAATTGTCGGGCAATCGCTTTATCGCCGGTCTGGGTGCGTCGGGCCCACAGGTGGTGGAAGGCTGGCACGGCGTGCCCTACGGTCGACCCGTTACTCGACTCAAGGAATATATTACGATTATGAAGATGATCTTTGCCCGCCAGGGCCCGGTCGTCTTTGATGGCAAGGAATACCAACTCCCCTATACCGGTGTCGGTGCCACCGGGCTAGGTAAACCACTAAAAAGCATTCTGCATTGCACGCAACCCATTCCAATCTATGCGGCCAACATAACCCCCGCCGGGGTACAGGCCGCTGCGGAAGTTGCGGACGGATTTTTCCCGGTGTGGATGGATCCCGACCGCTACGATGTGTTCGCAGAGCCCCTGCAAAAAGGGTTTGCGGCCGCAGGCAACAAATCACTGCAGAATTTTGATATTGCACCGTTTGTTACCGTAAGTATGGGAGACGATATTGAAAAATGCATGCGCCCGTTAAAAGCCAACTTTGCTCTCTACATAGGCGGTATGGGCGCACGCGCCAAAAATTTCTACAATGATTACGCCAAGCGCCTTGGTTACGAAGCCGAAGCGGTAAAAATTCAGGACCTGTATCTCGATGGTAAAAAGGAAGAGGCCGCGGCCGCAGTACCCGACGCGCTGGTCGACGCCTGCCACCTGGTTGGCCCTGCAGACCGTATTCGCGACCGCCTGCAACGCTGGGCGGATGCCGGTAAGAGAGGACAGGCCTCCAGTATGCTGCTCGGGGGGGCCGACAAAAAGTCGCTGGAAGTGATAGCCAACGTTTTCTTATAACAGCGGAGCAACCTCAGCACATCACCGCTCCCAGAAACCTCGGCGCCGTCCTCAGTTAACACCGCAATCTAAGTGAGTGATGTGGCGCCGACGCCCTGATGGGCCATGAAAAAATCCATAAATTCCGCCTCTGGCAATGGCCGGGAAAAATAATATCCCTGAATGCAATTGCATTGCATATCAGCCAACAACGCCAGCGTACGCTCGTCTTCAACCCCTTCAGCGGTGACTTTCAGTCCGAGACTGTGGGCCATTTTTATAGTCGACGCTACAATTATTTGATCTTCTTCGCTAGTGGCAATATCGGAAATAAACATTCTGTCTATTTTAACTTCCCCTATCGGTAACCGCCGTATGTAGCTCATTGAAGAATACCCGGCACCGTAATCGTCGATTGATAACGGAAATCCCATGTCATGTAATGCATTAAGAGTATTCAACGATGACCCAGGTCGCGACATTTCCTCCGTTTCAGTCACCTCCAGAAAAATGTGGGTGGGACTGACGCCGTGTGATTTCACCAGACCCGTGACCTGATCAATAAACCCGCTGTATTGAAGATCCTTTACCGACAGATTAACTGCCATGGATAGTTCGACACCCTGAGACCGCCACCGCGCCGACTGTGCCATGGCGGCATCCAATGCCCACAGCGTCAAATGATTGATGTTGCCAGTGCGCTCCGCCATTGGAATAAAGTCCCCGGGCAACACCAATCCCTTCTTGGGATGATTCCAGCGTACTAGTGCTTCACAACCGACAATACGCCGAGATTTAATCTCCAGCTTAGGCTGATAATGCAATATAAATTCCCCTTGCCGGAGTCCGAGGCGGAATTCGCGCATCAACGCCAGCAGTTCCGGTTTGTATGGATCGTACCTCCGATCGTATATCGCGTAGCGCAAAGGGCTACGGCGCGCCTCGTCGAGTGCCGTTTCAGCTTTGCGCAACATTGAACGACTGTCATCTCCATGGTCTGGATATATGGCTAGCCCCATATAGACGGTAACACCTATATCCACGGCGCCAGCTGTAAATCGAACATCCATACTTCGGAGCACGCGCGTTACTATTTTATCAATAACTGTTTCATCAGCGCTAAGCAAAACCACTACAAATGACTTTCCGGTTAATCGGGCTTTAAAATCACTTTTTTTTGTCACCGATTGTAAACGTTCGGAAAATTCTGTAATCACCTCGTCACCAATCTCGTGTCCAAGCGTGTTATTAATATCGGAAAAATGTGCAATATTCGTTACCATTACGGAAAAACGCCGACGATCGTCGATAAGCTGGCCGAGAAATATTTCCAAATACTTTCTGTTAGGCAACCCTGTTGCAACATC
>JBFJKD010000192.1:0-4664 GCA_041635095.1 Porticoccaceae bacterium | reverse complement strand
TCAGGAAAAACCACGGGTAAAGCGGGGGTTGTTCGGCGCGAGCGCGGTGGTCGGCTCCATGACCATGGTGTCGCGGGTATTGGGTTTGGTGCGGGATGTGGTACTTGCCCGGGTCATTGGTGCCGACGCGCTGGCCGATGCTTTTTTTGTTGCGTTTAAGATTCCAAACTTTTTAAGACGGCTGTTTGCCGAAGGGGCGTTTAATCAGGCGTTTGTGCCCGTATTGGCGGAGGTGCGCGAGCGCGGTGGACACGCGGCGGTAAAGCATCTGGCCGACCGAGTGGCAGGGGTGCTGGGTTCGACGCTGATTATGTTGACCGTGCTGGCGGTAGTGGGCGCGCCGGTGTTGACGGCCATTTTCGCCCCTGGATTTATTGGCGATGGCGACAAGTTCGCCGCCACCAGCGCCCTGATTCGCGTGACGTTTCCCTACTTACTGTTTATTTCGCTGACCGGCTTTGCGGGCGCCATTCTCAACAGTTTCGATCGGTTTGCGATACCGGCCTTCACCCCGGTGTGGCTCAACGTCTGTTTGATTGGCGCCGCGCTGGTCGCGACGCCGTGGTTTGGTGAACCGGTCTATGCCCTTGCCTGGGGCGTGTTTGCCGCCGGTATTGTGCAACTCCTGTTTCAGATGCCCTTTCTCGCACAGCTCCATTTATTGCCGCGGCCCAAAGTGGCGTGGCGCGACGAGGGTGTGCGCAAGATTTTGCGCTTGATGGCGCCGGCGATGTTTGGTGTATCGGTCAGTCAGATCAATTTGTTGCTGGATACGGTGATAGCCTCATTTTTGCCCACCGGTAGTGTGTCCTGGTTGTACTATTCCGACCGTATCGCGGAATTACCGTTAGGCGTATTCGGGGTAGCAGCAGCCACCGTTATTTTGCCGAATCTGTCCCGACAGCACGCCACGAAGTCGCCCCAACACTTTGCCGCAACCCTCGATTGGGCGTTGCGGTTCATCATCCTGATCGCGGTGCCAGCATCCCTGGCGCTGGTGATTCTGGCGCAGCCGATATTGGTGACCCTGTTTTACGATGGTAGTCAAATCACCGCGCGGGACATCGCAATGTCTTCCTACAGCATGAGCGCCTACGCCGCCGGGGTAACGGCGTTTATGCTGATCAAGGTGTTGGCGCCGGGATTTTATGCACGGCAGGATGTGCGCACGCCGGTACGCATCGGCATTATTGCCATGTTTGTGAACATGATTTTGAACATTGCGCTGGTAATCCCGTTGCACCATTACTGGCAGGTGGGTCATGCGGGGCTGGCGCTGGCAACGGCTATCGCCGCAGTGCTCAATGCTTCGCTTTTGTACCGTGGCTTACGATCGGTTGGCGTGTATCGACCCTGCGCGGGTTGGCGGCGTTTCTTCGGGATACTTTTGTTCGCCAATGGAGTGATGGCGTTAGGGTTGTGGATGTCGGTGTCCGCATTGCCGGACTGGATCGCCCAGCCCGGCGGCGCGCGAATTCTGTGGCTGCTGGCATTATGCGTGGGCGGTTTTTTGATGTATGCGGGCGCGCTGTACGCAGCGGGCATGCGTATGAGTGAGCTGCGCAATTTGCCGCGCGCAAACTAACTGCCGAGCGGACAATATGCCTACATTCACCTACGACCCTGCGTTATACTTCGCCGCTAAACGCACACGAAGAACGCGGTGGCGCTACCGGTGAAGGTTGGGAAACATATTTTTATCAGGGGGTTGGCGAATCTTCTTCCGGAGCACAAGGGCAACGTCGCGACTATCGGCTCGTTTGACGGTATACACCTCGGACACTGCGCCATTCTCGAACAGGTGAAGGAGCGGGCGGCTTACTACGGTTTGCCGTCGATGGTGATGTTTTTCGAACCCCAGCCGCAGGAATATTTTTCCGGCGAACAGGCCCCTGCGCGATTGATGCGAATGCGCGAAAAGGTCGAGGCCATAATCGCTGCCGGGATCGACCGGGTATTTTGTATCCAGTTTAACCGCACCCTGCGCAGCCTGTCGGCCCAGGAATTTATACGCCAGTTGCTGGTGGATGGTGTCGGCGTACGCTGCATGGTGGTTGGTGACGACTTCCGGTTCGGCTGCGATCGCCGCGGTGATTATTTTATGTTGCACCGCGCCGCTGCGCGTTATGGCTTCGAACTGGTCGATACCATGACTGTGGAAATGGACGGACAGCGCATCAGTAGCACGCGTGTTCGCCGCTGTCTCGAAGCGGGTGAGTTTGCGGAAGCCGAGCGTTTATTGGGGCATCCGTTTCGCATCGTCGGTCGTGTCGTTTATGGACAACGACTGGGCCGACAAATGGGGATTCCCACCGCTAACGTCAACTTACACCGCTACCGGGCACCCCTGGCAGGGGTGTTTGCGGTGGAAGCGACGGTGGCCGGTAAGCGTCATCAGGCGGTAGCCAATGTGGGTGTGCGCCCAACCGTCGGGGATTTGGTGAAACCGGTCCTTGAGGTGCATATTCTCGATTGGGATGGCGATATTTACGGGGCGCGTATCGAAGTGGAGTTCAGGCAGAAATTGCGCGACGAACAAAAATTTGCCTCGCTGGATGAGTTAGCGTTGAAAATTAAAGACGATATTGTTATTGCCCGGAAATATTTTGCTACCGCGGCGCGCGGCGCAGCATTCGATAACACGAAAATTGGTAATGAGTAGCTGACGAAAGAGATATGAGCGATTACAAGCACACGTTAAACCTGCCCCACACCCAGTTTCCCATGAAAGCCAATCTGGCCCAGCGGGAGCCGGGCATCGTTAAGCAGTGGCAGACACAGAATCTCTATCAAAAGATTCGTCAGGCCCGTGCCGGTCGTCCGTCGTTTATCCTCCACGACGGCCCGCCCTACGCGAATGGCGATATTCATATCGGCCACGCGGTCAACAAACTCCTCAAGGATATTATCGTCAAATCACGCACCCTGGCTGGCTACGACGCCCCGTACGTGCCGGGGTGGGATTGTCATGGTCTGCCCATTGAGCACCAGGTGGAAAAAAAAATTGGTAAAGCCGGGGTCAAGGTGGACCAGCGCACTTTTCGGCAAAAGTGTCGCGAATATGCTCTCAAGCAGGTGGCCGGGCAAAAGCAGGATTTTATTCGTCTGGGAGTTTTTGGAGATTGGGATAATCCCTATTTAAGTCTCGACTTCAAATACGAAGCGGACATTATTCGCGCGCTGGGCAAAATTGCAGCCAATGGCCACCTCGTCAAAGGTTACAAGCCGGTGTACTGGAGCGTGGTTGGCGGTTCGGCGCTCGCGGAAGCGGAAGTCGAATACCAGGACAAGACGTCTTTTTCCATCGATGTCAGTTTTCCAGTGGTCGATGCGTCGGCGCTGGCCGCGGTGATCCCGGAGCTTGGCGGACAAGGCGAGCTGGCAATCGTTATCTGGACCACTACCCCCTGGACATTACCGTCTAATCAGGCGGTGGCGGTACACCCGGAACTCGATTACGTAGTGGTGCAGGTAGAGCGCGACGGCAACGCCGAACGTCTGTTGCTGGCAGCGGAGCTGTTAACTCCGTCGTTGGCGCGCTGGGGGGTGACCGAGCACCGCATCGTCGGGCGCTGTCGGGGCACTGCGCTGGAAAACCTTCTGGTGCAGCATCCATTTTACACACGCCGAGTACCGATAATTCTCGGCGATCACGTGACCACTGAAGGCGGTACGGGCGCGGTACACACGGCCCCCGATCACGGCGCGGACGATTTTGTGGTGGCCGCAAAATACGGCATTGCGACACTCAATTATATTGACGACGACGGCGTGTTTCGCGACGACGTGGCGTTGTTTGCCGGCGCGCATGTGTACAAAGTTGACGAACAGATCGTGGACCTGTTGCGCGAGCGCGGGCGCCTGCTCGCGGTTAGTAAAATTACTCACAGTTTTCCCCATTGCTGGCGTACCAAGACACCGTTGATCTTTCGCGCCACCCCGCAGTGGTTTGTGAGCATGAGCGCGAATGGGTTGCTGGACAAGGCGCGCCGCGAGATTGCGCAGGTCGCGTGGCATCCAGACTGGGGACAGGCGCGCATGGCCAGCATGCTGGACAATAGTCCGGACTGGTGTATCTCCCGCCAGCGTACCTGGGGGGTACCGATTGCGTTGTTCGTGCACCGCCAGAGCGGGGCGTTACATCCGGACACAGCCAGATTGGTCGAGGCCGTCGCCACACGGGTGGAGCAGGGAGGTATCGACGCCTGGTACGATCTCGACCCGGCGGATTTGCTGGGCGCCGACAGTGAGGATTACCAGAAAGTCACGGATACGCTGGATGTGTGGTTTGATTCCGGCGTCAGTCACGAGGCGGTGCTGCGCACACGGGAGGGATTGCATTACCCGGCGGACCTCTACCTGGAGGGCTCCGACCAGCATCGCGGCTGGTTCCAGTCGTCGCTGAAAACAGCCGTTGCGATTAACGGTAATGCGCCCTACAAAGCGGTGCTGACCCACGGTTTTACGGTGGATGCGCAGGGTCGCAAAATGTCCAAATCCGTCGGCAATGTGGTCGCACCCCAGAAAGTTCTCAATGAGCTGGGGGCCGACGTGTTGCGGCTGTGGGTGGCTTCGGCGGATTTTAGTGGCGAGATGACGGTGTCCGATGAAATTTTGCGGCGCACCGCCGATTCCTATCGGCGCATTCGCAACACGGTGCGCTT
>JBFJKD010000191.1:0-4669 GCA_041635095.1 Porticoccaceae bacterium | reverse complement strand
TTTATGACCGGTTTAGCCAGCAAAATGGCCAACGTGATTGGCCGTTCCGAAATTCAGCGCTATCAGGAAATGTTGGGGGAGCTGATTGCCCTCAACGAGCTGGCGGATGCCTTGATCGATGCCTGTGCTGTCGAAGTTGCGAACCGCAGTGTTCAGGAGCTGGCGCGGCAAACCGACCCCAATTTCGACCTGGCGGCTATCTCCCAAAAGCTGATGGCCGTATTTGGTTCGCCGGGGGAAAGTAATATCGCGTGGGCCATGTTGCGTTTCTTTGTGCCCCAGGTGAACACCAAGGTCAACGATGTTATCCGCCTGTTGGGCAGTAGCAGTTTGGTGTTGACCGCCACCGAAGCGGATTTTGCCAACCCGGATATTGCCCAGGACCTGGAAACCTACATGTCCGGTGCGGGCGTGTCTGCCCGGGAGCGGATCCAGGTGATGAAGCTGGCCTGGGATGCGGTAGCGTCGGAATTCGGAGGTCGTCAGGAAATTTATGAAATCTTCTTTGCCGGAGATCCCGCACTGGCAAGACAATTATTCTACCGCTCTCCAAAACGTAAGGATTACGAAGCGCTGGTGGATAAACTGCTGACCAAAAAATAACCAACAACGCGAATCAGGAAAATTTCCGGGGTAGTTGCCACAAATGGTTAGCGCAATGATCACGCGTCGCATACTCGATTTAATGCGGTTAAACCTTATGCGATGGTGGATGTTTGGCGGAAAAAGCACACCGTCCGCCAACCAGCTGGCTAGTAGCGTGATAATTATTGAAACAGCTCCAGCGCTCGGCAGCACGACGGCTAAACTTCGTGCTCTGACCCCGCCACTTGGGCAGGCGGCGCCACCCTCGGTCCAGCCATAACTTTTGGTAGTATTGCCGCCAACCATGCAGTTGCTGCCACAGGCAGCACGACCTTGCGCCAAGGCCTGGCTGGTTAAATAATTATTTCTCTTATTGCCAGAGATCGATTAGTAGAAATCAGTCGCGATAATACTGGCCAGGCGGTCAGGTAACTGAAAAAAAGCATTACTTATCTCGCGTTTCTGGTTAGGCGGAATTAGTTGTTACAATGCCGCCAATTGTGATCAGGGACCTGACGCGCTATGCAATACAAACAAATTTTGAACGGTCTACTATTTCTTGTCCTGGTGTTGACCAGCGGTTTTTTGTTCGCGGCTGCGGGCGATGGAATTAATCTGGAGTGTGACAACGCGGCGACCGCGCTGACCGAGCAGCTGAGTCGCGATGGGCTGTTGATAACCGCGCCGGGCGCGCAAGGGCGGGCAAGGGATATCGCACACGCGCTGTGCGCGCAAGCCCAGACTTCTGCTATAGCGCAACACCAGGCCCAGAAACAACGGGCGTTGGATAACTGGTTTGTGGAATACAGTGCCGACAAG
Source organism: Porticoccaceae bacterium (assembly GCA_041635095.1). Lineage (GTDB taxonomy): Bacteria > Pseudomonadota > Gammaproteobacteria > Pseudomonadales > Porticoccaceae > JBFJKD01. The sequence goes on along the minus strand of JBFJKD010000191.1, from coordinate 3,265 downwards.
GCGGGTAATCGTCGTCTGAAGAACAAACGCTAAATACGTCCACGCAACAGTTGCTGCCCCGCTGATGGTTTCCTGGACAACAATTTGTTGATACGGCCTGCTATAAATTACGACGTCGTTATTCTGGGTGCAGGTGCCGCAGGCCTGCTGTGCGCGGCTACGGCCGCGCGCCGCGGTCGGCGTGTGCTGGTATTGGAGAAAGCCAACAAAGTCGGTAAGAAAATTCTGATGTCCGGTGGTGGACGCTGTAACTTCACCAACTACGTGGTGGAGTCGGACAATTTTATTTCCGATAATCCACATTTTTGTAAAGCGGCACTGAGTCGCTACACCCAGTGGGATTTTGTCGCCATGGTCGAACGCCACGGCATTGCCTACGAAGAGCGCAAGCACAGCCAGTTGTTTTGCAAACACTCCGCGAGGGACATCGTGGCGATGTTGCTGGACGAATGCCGCGCTGCAGGGGTAGTGATCAAAACCCACTGCGACGTCGGTGCGATTACGTCGTTGTCGGGCGATTCCGCGCCAGACTCAAAGGCAGAGCGGCGGCAAGATACGCAATCACAGCACTGCGCCAACTATCGGATTGAGCTGGCCGAGAGTCGCGCGTCAGACACTCAGGAGTCTACCGGGCCAATGTATCTGGTATGTCACTCTTTGGTCATCGCCACGGGAGCACTGTCGGTCCCCACGTTGGGTGGCAGTAGCGTGGGCTACGATATTGCCCAACAATTTGGGTTGGTCGTTACGCAACGTCGCGCCGGGTTAGTACCGTTCATGTTTACCAGTTCCCTGAAACTGATGTGCGAACGTTTGGCCGGGGTGGCAGTAGAAGTAGCAGTGCGTTGCAACGGGCAGGCGTTTACCGAAAATCTGTTGTTTACCCATCGCGGTATCAGTGGCCCGGCGATATTGCAGATATCCAGCTACTGGAAACCGGGGGATGAGATATTTGTTGATCTGCTGCCCGGTATCGATGCCGGCGAATGGTTAGTTGACGCCAAACATCGTCAGGGGAAAAACATGTTGAAAGCATTATTCGCGCAAAAACTGCCGAAAGCGCTGGTTGGGGAATTGCAGACTCTGTGGTGGGCGGAATTGTCCGATGCACCATTGGCCGAGTTGAGTGATGGAAAACTACAGCTCATTGGGGAGCAATTTAACCATTGGCGTTTAAAACCGTCGGCCACGGAAGGTTATCGCACTGCCGAAGTAACCCTGGGGGGTGTCGATACCAGCGCCATCAGCTCCAAAACCATGGAGGTCAAACACCAGCCGGGGCTGTATTTTATTGGTGAGGTACTGGACGTTACCGGCCAGCTTGGCGGGTTCAATTTTCAGTGGGCCTGGTCTTCCGGTTACAGCGCCGGGTTGGTTGTCTAACGGTATGGATCCTCGGCATGTAATTTATTATTTGGTGTTGGGCCAGCCAGGTGGTCAGCGGTTGAGCAACCGCGTATTGGTGCGGTGTACAGGTTGCGCCGTGCTAATATTCCGCGCCTGAATAATTGTCGAGTAAACCTGTTGAATTCTTGCTGGTGGAAAGAAACGTTGCCAAGTCATGCTGCGACTTAACGACATTAAGCTGCCCCTCGAGCATTGTGAGGCGGATCTGGTTGACGCCATCGTTAAGCGCCTGGCTATACAAACGGGCGACCTGTTGGCTTTTAGCATCTTTAAACGCAGTTACGACGCCCGCAAGAAGAATAGTATTTTGCTTGTTTATCAATTGGATGTAACGCTCGCTGCAACAGTGGACAAACTTGTGTTGGAAAAGTTTGCGGGACAATCCTGGGTAGGGCCAAGCCCGGATACCAACTATCACTTTGTGGCGCAGGCACCTGGAGAGTTTCCGGCAGGCCACCAACAACGACCCATTGTTATCGGCTTTGGCCCCTGCGGTATTTTGGCGGCACTGGTGCTGGCGCAGATGGGTCTGAAGCCGATTGTGGTGGAGCGCGGACAGGACGTGCGCCAGCGCACCCGCGATACCTGGGATTTTTGGCGCAAGCGCAAGTTGCACACGGAATCGAACGTACAGTTTGGGGAAGGCGGCGCTGGCACGTTCTCCGACGGCAAACTGTATAGCCAGGTCAAGGACAAACGTCATTTAGGCCGCAAGGTGTTAACCGAGTTTGTGGCGGCCGGTGCGCCCGCGGAAATTTTAACCGTCAGCAAACCCCATATTGGTACCTTTAAACTGGTCAAGATGGTGGAAAACATGCGCGCGGAAATCACTCGCTTAGGTGGTGAAATCCGTTTTGATTCTAAGGTGGGCAGCATACACCGCGACGTTGTGGATGGTGCGGGTGCGCGTGGGAGTGGTAGCGATAGTGACGGGCAAATTACCGGCGTAACCCTGACGAATGGCGAAACACTGCACAGCCGTCATATTATTCTGGCGATCGGTCACAGCGCCCGCGATACGTTTGCAATGCTATTGCAGCAGGGAATTTACATTGAAGCCAAGCCGTTTTCCATCGGTTTTCGGATTGAACACCCACAAGCACTAATTGATCGTGCGCGCTTTGGCGCGCAGGCCGGGCACCCATTACTGGGCGCTGCGGACTACAAACTGGTACATCATTGCGCCAATGGCCGCAGTGTCTATAGTTTCTGTATGTGTCCCGGTGGCACCGTGGTCGCGGCCAGTTCGGAGGAAGGGCACGTGGTGACCAATGGTATGTCGCAATATTCCCGCAACGAACGCAATGCCAATGCCGCCATTGTGGTGGGTGTTACGCCGGAGCAAGACTACCCGGGGCACGTGTTAGCGGGCGTTGATCTGCAACGTAAACTCGAACAGCTGGCCTACCGCCTGGGAGGCGAAAATTACAATGCGCCCGCGCAGTTGGTGGGAGATTTTTTGCAGGGTAAACCATCTACCCAATTAGCTGGCATTTCCCCGTCCTACCAGCCCGGTATTACCCTGGGGGATTTAACCAACGCGTTACCTGCCTACGCAATTGCGGCGATTCGCGAAGCCATACCGGTCTTCGATAAACACCTAAAAGGGTTCGCCATGCCCGACGCCCTGCTAACGGCGGTTGAAACCCGCACCTCTTCGCCCATTTGCATAAAACGCGGAGCAGATTTTCACAGTATCAATACCAGGGGTTTATATCCCGCCGGTGAAGGCGCCGGGTATGCGGGTGGTATTTTGTCGGCGGGCATCGACGGCATTAAAGTTGCGGAAGCACTGGCTCTGGATATGTTAAAGCCTGTTTAATCATTATCAACTTGGTAAACGGTAAGCACAAGCTAC
>JBFJKD010000190.1:0-4683 GCA_041635095.1 Porticoccaceae bacterium | reverse complement strand
TCGCACCGAGCGCCAATACCATGCTCGATATGATTGATCAAGAACATATTTCAATTTTCGGTACCGGCGCAAAATATATTGCCGCATTGGAAAAAGCCGGGGTGGTGCCACGGGAAACCCATCGACTGGATAAACTGAAAACTATTTTGTCTACCGGCTCGCCCCTGTCCCACGAAAGTTTTCGCTACGTGTACCGGGATATCAAAAGCGACCTGTGCCTGTCCTCGATTTCTGGCGGCACGGATATTATCTCGTGCTTTGTGCTGGGCAATAGCTGCCTCCCGGTGTACGAGGGGGAAATTCAATGCCTGGGTCTGGGTATGGCGGTGGAGATATGGGACGACGCAGGCCATCCCGTCGTGCAGGAAAAAGGTGAGCTGGTATGCACCCATCCGTTTCCATCCTGCCCGATTTCCTTCTGGAACGATCTCGAGAATAAAAAATTTCACGATGCGTATTTTGCTAACTATCCCGGCGGCTGGGCCCACGGTGACTACGGCGAAATCACGGCACACGGCGGCGTTATTATTCACGGCCGCAGCGATGCCGTACTGAATCCGGGCGGGGTTAGAATCGGCACTGCGGAAATTTATCGCCAGGTGGAAAAAATTGATACCGTGATGGACTCTATCTGCATAGGTCAGGATTGGCAGGATGATGTGCGGGTAGTGTTGTTCGTGGTACTGCGCCCGGGTGTCGTCCTCGACGACGCACTGGCGGCAACGATCCGTTCCGCTATCCGCGCCAACACCACGCCCCGCCATGTGCCCGCTAAAATTATTCAGGTGGCGGATATTCCGCGCACCATCAGTGGCAAAATTGTGGAGCTTGCGGTGCGCAATATTGTGCACGGCAAACCCGTGAAAAACACCGACGCACTGGCCAATCCAGAGGCCTTACAACTGTACGCCAATCTACCCGAGCTGCAATCCTGAGGAATATTATCTGGGTGCCGCCAATAAGACAGATGGCGCATGTAAGCGCACAGGCTCTGTGAACCCGCCACCAATGACTGTCTAGCGGGTTTCACCGTGACCAGCGTATGGTCAGCGCCGTCACCACACCCCATGTGCCATTAAACAACACTACGAACACCGGTGTTAATAACCCCAGCTCCAGGCCGCCAATCCCTTTATTCGTTTGCAGTGGAAACACCACAAATAGCTGCACCGCGGTGGGTAGCAGGCTGAGCAGCAACCCCTTCACCAAAGGCCGTGAATTGATTAACGGCAACAAAAACAACAGACCCCAGATGCCGCCCCATACGATGCGCGGATACAGCCAGGCGGCGCTCAACGGCGGCGCGATGGCCACGCCGAACGACTGGGTAATACCGAGGTCCCCGCACCACCAGACAGTTAGACTATTGGCAAGACCGCCAACACAGCCCGCCGCGAACAAAATTAACAGGTTACGCATTACCCCTCCATGCCTCCTTCACCCGCTTATCTATGTAAAACCGGAAAAGGAGTAGACAATTAGTAAATGCGTCAAATAGTAAGCGCATCAAATAGTAAGTGCATCAGATTATTTTAATATGGATCCAAGAATGCCGCGCAAGATGCGTCGCCCCAGCGTGCTACCCACACTACGTGCCACGCTTTTGGCAAATGCCTCCCCCAGCCCCTGGCGTCTGTTCCCCGAGCCGCGACCGGAGCTCCCTCGGGACTGATCGCCGCGCTCCCGCTTTTGCTCATTTTGCCGATCTTGTTCTGCCCGTTCAGCTTGTTGTTGCTCGTCTTCACGCCGCGCTTTAGCTGCAGTTCTAGCGAGCAATTCCTCGTGGGCAGAATGCCGGTCGTGGGCGGTTGCATAGCGACGATACAACGGGCTGTTGTCGATGATGGCTCGACGCTCGCTATCATCCACCGGCCCTATGCGCGAACTGGGGGGCCGAATTAGAATGCGCTCCACCGGCGTTGGCACACCCTTGTCTTGCAACACTGATACCAATGCCTCCCCTACTCCCAGCTCGGTAATCACCTGCTCCGTATCGAGCTTTGGGTTCGGCCGAAATGTTTGCGCTGCGACGCGCACTGCCTTCTGATCTTTGGGAGTGTATGCGCGTAGCGCGTGTTGCACCCGATTGCCCAGTTGACCCAATACGCTGTCGGGAAGATCGCTGGGGCTTTGCGTAATAAAATAGACCCCGACCCCTTTCGAACGAATCAGCCGTACTACCTGTTCTATTTTTTCCAGCAACACTTTGGGCGCATTATTAAACAACAAGTGGGCTTCGTCGAAGAAAAATACCATCACCGGTTTTTCCGGATCACCTACCTCCGGTAAATTCTCGAATAATTCCGATAGCAGCCACAACAGAAAGGTGGTATATATGCGCGGCGATAAAATCAGTTTTTCGGATGCCAGAATATTAATCATGCCGCGACCGTTTTTGTCCAGCGCGATTAGATCATCGAGCAGTAATCCGGGTTCACCAAAAAATATATTTCCACCTTCACGCTCGACCATAAGCAGGCGGCGCAATATGGTGTTAACTGACGCCTTGGAAACGGTATAGCCAATGCCCATATCGCTTCCAGCCTGTGCTATATGTTCCAGGCTGGTGCGCAGATCCTTAAGATCGAGGAGTAACAAGCCCTCGTCGTCAGCAAATTGAAACACCAGGGTGAGCACACTTTCCTGAGTCTCGTTCAAATCCAGTAAGCGCGACAACAGCTGGGGACCCATTTCGGACACGGTGGCGCGCACGGGTGTTCCCCGCTCGCCAAACACATCCCAGAACGTAACCGGAAAGCCCTTCAATACGAAATTGTCGATACCAATCCTGGTAACCCGCTCATCAATCTTCGGATGCGCCTTACCCGGCTGACTGATACCGGCCAGATCACCTTTTATATCTGACACAAACACCGGTACACCGCTCTCGGAAAAACTCTCGGCCAGGCATTGCAGGGTAACGGTTTTGCCGGTACCGGTGGCACCGGCAATCAGACCGTGGCGGTTAGCGTAGCGCGGGTTGAGATACACGCGCCCCCCTTCGTTACCGCCAATCAATATACTCTGATCCATATTTATCACCGTGGGTTACTGCCAATGATTGGCTTATTGCCCGATCAGCTAGAAAGCCGCAAATTCAATCACACTGACGCAAAAAAAGGGGCTGTAACAACAGCCCCCATATTAGCGCACCTTGAAGCGGTGCAATACCTGCGATTATTTGACCTGCGATTATTTACGCAGTTTTTCGATCACTTTCTCCGCCTCGCGGCCAGCGATATCTTTGCAACCAAGCCCGATGGCGATTGCAGCACCCACTGCCAGGGCACCTAGTAACAAACCAAACGCCAGGTTGATAATGCTTTCCGCCACACCCACCTGTCGTAATGCCATCGCAGTGACCAGGATCAGAATCGCGGCGCGTGCCATGTGCCCGGCTACCGGACTCATGCCCGAACCCACCACCACCTCAAACACCTTGTTGGCGACAATAATCCCGATACCCAGTACCAGCGCACCGAGTAACACCTGGAAGGCGAAGTAGATTAGATCGCTCACAATATTGCTCAGCGGTTCGAAGCCGAGCAACTCCGTTGCACCCAGCAGGGCAAACAGAATTACGCCCAGCATAACCAGATTACCGACGTACTCGCTCGGCGTTCTTTTTAGCTCCGCGCGAATACCCATTTTCGTCGTCACATTATTGAACCCAGCGGACGACAGTAAATCACTCACCAATCCGGCGAGTAATTTACCGACAAAATAGGAAATACCCAGCACCAGCACAGCCGAAATGATACCCGGGACTGCGAGGAAGATCATTTCGATCATATTTTTTGCCGGGGCGGACACTGCTTCGATTTTTAGTGCGTCCAGCGACTGCACCACCACCAGCAGCATGATCACGGTGAATGCCAGCGTACCAACTAGTGCAGATATTTTTTGCTGCAGACCGAGTTTTTCGCTCAGCCCATCCGCGCCCGCCGCCACCAGTAAACTGCCGACGATTTTACGCACGATACGACCTACGAAGGACCCCACCACAAATATCAATAGTGCCGACACGATGTTGGGCATATAGGTAAACACCTTACTGAACATATCCTGCAAAGGTGTTACCAGACCCTGCATTTGCAGGGCGCCGAGTATCATCGGCAAAAATAACAGAAAGACAAACCAGTAACCGGCAGTAGCCAGCGAGTCGCTGACAGTAAACGCTTCCGAGCCAGTATCGTCGAGCGCATTCAGGCGTTTATCCACACCGAACATGCCGGCTAGCTTATTGATAAATAATTTTAACAGGCTCGCCAGCACCCAGGCGATGATCAACAACCCAACCGCCGCCCCAAGCTTGGGCAGAAATGCAAATATCTCTGTGAGAAACGTACCAATTGGCTGGGCTACGCTTTGCAAATTGAGCTTATCGAAAAACGTTAGAATGCCATAGGTCATAATGACCCAAAACGCTACACCTCCAGCCACACTTTCGACGGGAAACCCTTCTTTCAATCCAACCGTCTCGGCAAAACGATTATCCAGTTCGGTTTTGAGCATTACCTTTTTTATGATTGCGCGAACGATGCGAGCCGCAATATAAAAGCCCAACAAAAATGCCAGCGCCACTCCGAAATTTACCACCGCGCCACCGTATTGTTCCCAAAATCCCGTGATGTAATCCATTGGTGATTCCTCTCGTTTTTATTCGACAATTGCTTGCCGGGT
>JBFJKD010000189.1:0-4707 GCA_041635095.1 Porticoccaceae bacterium | reverse complement strand
GCCAGATCAAGCATCGCATCGGCGGGGTGGCGCTGCATCGCTACGCCCAGTTCCGCGATGGTCAGGCCCACGTATTTTTGGTTGTCCTTGTGGGCCACCGAATCCACCTTGATTTCGGCAATTGGTCCGCTCACAAAGGGGGCGCTGCCACTGTCGTAATCCTTGCGCACCGCGGCGCGCAAAGTAGGATTCTGCATTTTGGCAATACGGGTTTCCACATCGCCAATCGTTACGTCGCGCCAGGCGCCATTGCCGTCAAACAGGTTGAAGTCATCCAACATAAAACGCATATCGTTGGGAGTGGTGATGGCCTGCATCCAGATTTTACGGCCAGCTTGCTGCTCCCGGTTGACCCACTCGAGCATGCGGCGGTGCTGGTGTGGGTGGCGTTCGTTGACCTGTACCGCATTCCACAGAATTACCGCGTCGGAAGCGTCCGCCAGCGCGGAGCCAAATTTAAGGTCGGCAACAAATTCATTCTTCGCCTGGGTCAGCTGGATAAAGCCCTGGCCACGATTTTTTAGAACGCTGGCAAAGGCGAGGCACAGTTCGTCGGACATGGTGTCGGTTGGCATGGGGGTGCCGTCGTAATCCCGTTGCACCGAAGTGAAACCATCGCCCAGGCGCTGCATGGAATAACCGACACCGCCGGCATCCAGGGATTCTTCCATCAAGCGCAACATTTCAGCCAGCTCTTCGGCAGTGGGTTCGCGGGTTTTGGCGGCTTCGATACCCATGACGTAAACCATCAGCGGATTGAGGGGGACAAAACTCATGACGTTGACCCCCTTGGGGCGTCGCTCCAGGGAGTCGAGCCATTCGGGAAATGTTTCCCAGTCCCAGTCCATACCTGCCTTCATGGTGGCCAGTGGAATTGCCTCGACCCGTTCCATGGACAACATCAGGCGTTCCCGTTGATGCGGGTGGGCGGGGGCAAAGCCGAAGCCACAATTACCAATTGCCACGGATGTCACTCCGTGCCAGCTGGAACAACTCAGGTACGGATCCCATAATAGTTGGCCATCGTAATGGGTGTGTAGATCGATAAATCCGGGCACCACATGCAAACCGGTTGCGTCGATTACCCGCGCGGCGCGATCAGGGTCGGTACCTCCACCGGGAAAAATGGCGGCAATCAGTCCGTCCTTTACTGCCACATCACCGATAAAGCTTTTATTGGTGCGCGAGCCGTCGATGATTGTGCCGCCCTGAATCAACGTATCGAATTCAGACATGGGTGCCTCCGTCCATTTGCCACTAAAGTTACCGATCGGTAGGTTTAATGGTAAACCCGTTACAGCTATTTTGGTAGGGGTTTTTTCCGGGTGCAAATTCTGCAAGTGGCGCAAAAAAAGAGGGCGGTCAAAAGCGGGGCGGTGGTCAGCATTGCTATGTACCACCGAGGGTTTTTTCGGTAGCGCATAGCGCTAGCATTGCTTGCGCAAGGTTCGACAGTCGCCAATGACCACGCAATTAACGAGCGGGAGTTACAAAATCAGCTCCCAGCGCTCAATTTCCGGCGCTGCCGCCAGCATTTCTGCCAGGTTGATGCCCAAACTACCAAGGTGGGCGCGGTGTGCCTTGAGCGCATCTTCGTCGGTATATTGCTCATAGAAGTAATAGGTATTCGCGGTTGTGGCCGAGCGGTGAAATATGTAGGCGTGATTACCCGGCTCCTGGCGTACCTTGGGTACCACGGTTTGCATGGCGGTTTCAAATGCGGCGGCTTGCTCGGGTTTTACATTCAGTGTTGCGACGAAGCTGATCATTGGCATGTTCCTCGGTTTAGTAGTTGCTAGTTTGCTGTCAAAAGCCCGGTTGATTTTGCGCAATAACAGCTCTAACCATAACCGATTTACACGCACGCAGGCACTAGCGGCGTTTCTCGCCTGCCACGCGCTGGCTGATTGAACGTGGCAGTTATCCAGAGGACTATGGCTCAGGGGACATCGGCGGCAGGTTAATTAACCTGTTCCCGCTGCCGCTGAAGATTCCGTTCATGTTGTCAAAATAACCACGACCCCCGCACCGGAAACGCTGTCGTAACCCTGATCGGTAAATTGTCGACCGAGACTGCCGCAACCGCCGCCGCGTGAGCCCTTTCGGTGATCTGTTTGACCTCCTCAATCTTGAATTCTTCCGTGTAACGCTTGTTCGTCATAACACCTCCGTTTAGCCAAATTCATAGGCGCGAAGGTGTCTGGTAAACTGGGGGCGATTCAGTTTGTGATAACCTGGAATCAACAGGGTTTTGAACAGCGCGAACAGGTGCTGTTTAGTGTGGTGTTGGCGGGGTTCCTGCTCAGCGTGCTGACCGCATGGGGTCTGGGATGGTTGCTGGCCCGGCGGGTTATGGCGCCAGTCGTGCGGTTGTCCCATCAGGTACGCAAGCGCGATCAACTATTTCCGGTTGCTGCTCCGTTGCACACCGATTATTCGCGCGACGAAGTAGGTGAACTCGCCAGGGTGTTCGATAGCACGCTGGATAATTTACGTCAGGCGCTGCAACGGGAACGTTTGTTCACCAGCGATGTCAGTCATGAGATTCGCACCCCCTTAATGGTGATCGCTTCTTCCTGCGAGCTGCTGATGGCATCCAGCAAGCTAGACGAAAATGGGCGTACGCAAATATTGCGAGTACAGCGCGCCAGCGCCGAGCTGCTGGAATTGGTGCAAGTATTTCCAGGGCTGGCGCGCGATAGTCGCGATGCGGCGGCGTTGGCGGTATGTAGCTCGCTGGTGCATATCGCCGAAGAATCGATTCGCCGCTTCGGCCCGGAGGCAGCCGAAAAAGGATTAGCGTTACAGCTGGTGGTGGAGGGCAGCGATGAAAAGTTATATCACGCAGTTTTTGCGGCGACGGTGTTAGGTAATTTGTTGCGCAATGCGTTACATTACACCGATCAGGGAGCGGTGCGCGTAGTCTTGCGGTGTAACGGATTTCGCGTGGAAGATGAGGGTGTAGGTATCTCTCAGCAGGAGAGGGGCCAGATTTTTGAGGATTTTTTTCGCGGAGATCAGGCCCGTGGTGAGGGCTCAGGCCTGGGTTTGTCGATAGTTCGACGTATCTGCCTGCATCAGCAGTGGCAAATCACGATGCTCGACACGGAGTGTGGCAGTTGTTTTGACGTCGACCTGTCTCAGGCGTACACAGTGTAGCTGCTCACACTACAAATCCGTGGCAGTTGCAGGAAAATATTGATTGTTGTTTAACGTGGCGGGGATCTCAACTGGCTTGTCAGGCGCCTCCCTAAAGTCACTCACTTTGAGCGTTCATTATTCAAGTGTCATATCGAGAACATAGCTATGCCAACCAGTACCGACAAGCCAGTTTCCCTCGAATTTTCCGAGAAATACGATCGGACTCACGCCGAACAATATTTGCATAAACATAGCGACAGTCTGGCACGGCGTTTGTCAGATCGGCGCGATCAACAACTGGCTCGCAAGGCCCTGAAGCTCGCGGGTGAACCTGGCCGAGTACTCGATTTGCCCTGCGGCGCAGGCCGGTTTTTGGCGACGTTGGCCGAACAGCCAAGCCGCACTGTGGTGGCGGCCGATTACTCGGCAGATATGCTGGAGATGGCGAAATCGGTGCAGCCTGGTGCATTGCGCGGCAAGCTTGAGTTTCTCCAGACGTCTGTATTTGCAATCGAGCTAGCCGATAATGCAGTGGATTCAATTTTTTGTATGCGGCTGTTACATCATGTACAGCATGCTGCGGATCGGCTCGCCATGTTGCGCGAGTTTCGCAGAGTGTCTCGGGATACCGTGATTATTTCGCTCTGGGTCGACGGAAATTTTAAAGCCTGGCGCCGTCGTCGTCTTGAGGCGAGGCGTGGTGCGTCCGGGGATACAGGGAAGAACAAGAACCGCTTTGTCTTCAATAAAGAGGTGATCGAAAGCGAGTTTGATGCGACGGGCTTTCGCATTTTAGGTCATTTTGATTTTTTGCCTGGGTATGCCATGTGGCGTGTCTATGTATTGCGCAAGGTTTAGCCGGTGGCGGTGAATTCCAACGAATTGCCGTCGCAGGGCTGCTTCGAAGAATGGTGGAATACGGAGGGCGCCTGGGTAGAGGCTCCCAATGAGCGGCGCGGCGGTTATAGCGGCGTGCAACTTGTCGAACGCGGCGCGCAAACGTTATATTGCAAGCGTCAGGCTAACCATCCGTATTATTCCTGGCGGCACCCCCTGGGTGAACCCACCATTTTTCGCGAAGCGCGGGCGTTAATTGCGCTGCAAACGCTTGGTATCGAAGTACCCCATATCGTGTTTTATGGTGCCCGCAAACGGGGTCGGGAGCACCAGGCATTATTGGTCACGGAAAACCTGCAAGGCTTTGTCAGTCTGGAAGAATGGTACGCACGCAGTGCGCGCGATTGTAGTGAAATGGTGCAGGCACAGGTCGTGGCGGCGATTGGTCAGATGATCGCGCGTCTGCATCGGGGTCGCTGGCAGCATGGGTGCCTGTATCCGAAACATATATTTGTACGGGTCAAAGAACAGGATAACGTTGCAGTCGTCAGCACGGCGTTGCTTGATCTGGAAAAAAGCCGCCAGCGCCTGTTTGCCCGCAGCGCCGCCAGACGGGATTTGTGGCAGCTCTATCGGCACAGGGAGCCAATGCCAGATGGCCATTGGCAACGACTGCTGGCGGGCTATTGGACCCAAGTTGCAAACAGTTTTCGTCTGACCGCAGCGGAT
>JBFJKD010000188.1:0-4737 GCA_041635095.1 Porticoccaceae bacterium | reverse complement strand
CGGTCGCCCTCACCATTCGCCACCCCGAGCGGGTCAAGCGTCTGGTGCTGATGGGGGCCGCCGGGGTCGAGTTCGAGTTGACGCCGGGACTGGATGCCGCCTGGGGTTACGAGCCGTCGGTAGAAAATATGCGCAAACTGCTGGATATCTTTGCCTACAACAACGACCTGATTACCGACGAACTGGCCGAGTTGCGCTACAAGGCGAGTATTCAGCCCGGCTTTCAGGAAGCCTTCAGCAGCATGTTCCCGGCGCCACGCCAGCGCTGGATTTCCGCGTTGGCCAGTCCCGAGGAAGACATTAAAAAAATTCAGCAACCGACGTTGTTGATTCACGGACGGGAAGACATTGTAGTGCCGCCGATCACGTCAAAGAAAATGTTTGAACTGATCAAAAATGCGCAATTGCATATATTTGGCTGTTGCGGGCACTGGACACAGATCGAACACAATGCGCGCTTTAATCGCCTGGCCGCGGACTTCTTTAAAGAGGGGCAGGCTTAAATCGGTAGTTTTCCGCGACCCTTGCGCTGGCACGCAATACGCCAAAATGCGTCAGGGTTTATCTTCTTTCGACTTTTTCAGGCGATAGGCAAAAGCTGGTCGGCTGAGGCCCACCAGCCGCGCCGCTTTGGAAACATTGCCGCTGGCTTTTTCCAGCGCTGCCGCAATTAACCGCGATTCCAGCGTGTCGAAGTTTACCCCGGAGTCGAGCAGTGAGGCCAATACCGCGCTACTGTCTGAGTCGGTTTGCACCGGGTCGGGAGCCTGTGCAGTAAGCGCTTCGCTGGCGCCGTTTCTTTTTGGTGGCGCATAGTTGGTATTCGGGAAAATATGCTCGATGCCGATAACCCGGTGCGGTTCCACCAAAATCACACTGCGCTCGATAATATTCTTGAGTTCGCGAATATTACCGGGCCAGGGGTGGTTGAGCAGCGTTTCCATCGCGCGGTCGGAAAAACCCAGCACGCGTTTGTTGTAAAGCGCCTGAAATTTGGTGGAAAAATAGTCGATAAACAGCGGGATATCTTCCTTGCGCTCCCGCAAGGGCGGTACCGAGACCGGGTAGGCGTTGAGTCGATAATACAAATCTTCGCGAAAGCGATGTTCCTCCACCGCCAGTTGCAGGTTTTCGTTGGTGGCGGCAATCAGCCGCACGTCCACCGTGCGAGTCTTATTGTCGCCGAGGCGCTCGAATTCTCCTTCCTGCAGAACCCGCAACAGTGTGGCCTGCGCGCGCGGTGGCAGTTCCACCACTTCGTCGAGAAAAATGGTACCGCCGTGGGCGCGTTCAAACTTACCCATGCGCGTTTGCGTGGCGCCGGTGAAGGCACCCTTTTCCGCGCCGAATAACTCGGATTCAATCAGGTCTGGTGGAATGGCAGCGCAGTTGATGGCGACGAAAGGTTGGTCGCGACGATCGCTGTACTTGTGCAGGGTGCGTGCCATCACCTCCTTGCCGACTCCGGTTTCCCCCAGCAGCAGTACCGATACCTTGCTGTCCGAAACCTTGGTCACCATGTTTAGCGCATGGCGGAACGATTTGGAGCGTCCAATGACCTCGGTCATGGTTGCGGTTTCATCGATATTACTACGCAATACATCGACTTCGGAACGCAATTGCTGTAACTCCTCAATAATACTGTCTGGCGCGAAGAATTTTTTAAATTCATCGTGATTCGGCCAGTTTTCGGTCGGCTTACCGATAATACGACAACGCTGGTCGCCGCAGCCCACGCACTCGACCTCCTGAAAAAAAATCGGACGTTCCATGAACATAGAGCTGTAGCCACAGGCATAGCCAATTAGATTCCAGCACACCGGTTCATTTTCCGGTTCCGATTGCTGCAGACTGATTTCCACTTCGTAGGAATCAATCCAGTCGATAACGCCGTGGAATGTATCCTCGCCGATCTCCAGTTCAATAACCTCTACTTTGACCATGCCGCGCAGGGCGTGTAACTGAGGGCCGGCAAGAAAACCGTCTTCTTTGCTACCTTTGCGCAGTTGTTTGGCTATTTGTGCGTCGGCCATTCCCATTTTGTAACCTTGCCGGATAAAAAATCCCTTGGCCCTTTCGCGGCCTATGGTTTCGATAAGTTCTCCCCGCAGCTGTGCCAGTGCAGTGAGGGAAAACAAGGTCATGCGTTGTTGATCCAGCCAGATCTTTCCCCCTGCGCTGTCAAATTCGATTTGCGATGCGAGATCAATATTTTCCGGGTAGGGGAGAGGAGACATAGGCTCAGCCATCTTCGTTAAAGAGGGACGATTATTGTACAGAGCGATTTAGTGATTAAATAGTAAATATTTTGAGTATTCTCGGGATAAATACACTAAATGGTGATTTAATTGGTTGCAGGTCGCCTTCGGCTCAAAGCGCGTGTCGGGTTGCGCGGAAGGGGATTGTGAAACTAAGCACACTGGAGTTGGGTCAGTATTGCGGGGTATACAAATCCGAGAAGAACTTGTCTGGGGGTAGTTGTTTGGTTGCCAGTAAAATGTCGGCCAGTGCTCTCACCATCGCTGGCGAGCCAGCGGAGTAAGCCCTCCCATGCCGACAGGTCGGCGGGCATGATTTGTGCGACGACGTCGGTAATCAGCCCGCGCGCCCGCTCCCGATCCTCCATACTGTTTTGGTCTTAACAGTTTGTGCATCTCCAGTTCGTGTACAAATTTTCTCAATTACTGTGAGAAACAACCACGGGTTTCTGCTTCCGCCACTTCGATTTTCGCTCTTTCGCCAATTCGTTCAGCCCGTCTAATCCATTCTTCATGTGAAACAATTGACATATTGTCTACCTTGCGGTCCTGTAGAAGGTTGTTCAATGGTGTTGGTGGAGGTTGGTGGAGATTGAAAGGGTCTGTCGCAGGTATTATCCTGCGACAGACAGGTGAAGACTTATTTGCCGACTGCTCGCATATTTTGTACGGTGAATAACTGCTTGGGATTCAGGGCCGGATCGATCTGGCCCTTAAACTGCCCCGTGGTACAATGGGTGGCTTGGACATCGATCATGGCGAAGGAGTCATCGATGGAGACCCCAGAACCTTTATTTTTCGCCAGGTGATGGTCCGGGTGAGCCTGACCGATAAACCAGACCTTCCATAGTTTTCCGGCGCGGTCGTAGGTGTTGGTGCGCGGGATGGTAAAAGTTTGTGCGTCCATGAAATACACCCGCTTGCTAATTGGGTGATTGGGATCAACCGGTGCGGCCTCAACTTCGTAAACCTTGCGCAATTGCCAAGTTATATTGGGGTAACAATTGCTCTTGCCGCCGAATGCCACGACCTGATAGCCATCTGGATCGTCAGTATGCGTTTCAGTATCTAGTTGAAGATCATTATGGTTATAGAATGGCATCATTAGATTGCGAGTGCCTTTATAGGTCCATTGCATATCTGAGACCCGGCCGTTATAGCCCTCGAAATCTTCTATCATAAGATCCGAACCGAGGAAGGAATCGGTAACCTGGCCAGTGGCCAGACGCCGCACGCGACGCTGAAAGCCAAGATAGAGCCATGAGTTGTCCCGCTTCAAATCGTCGTCCGAGCGGTGAATCAGTAGCTGTGTATTTTTTACATCAAACGGCTCCAGAACCTGCGCATAAATACCGCGAAACAGGTTCGATGGATTTGGTGTAACTTCCGGTACTGGCGCCTGGTTGACGCGATGTTTGAAATTCAGAAAATGGAAATTAAATTTCAGTGTGCGCTCCAGCTTGCCGCTTTCCATGTTGATGTATTTCCAGTAAAACGGCGCAATCGCGGCGTTGTCTCCCCAGTTATAACCGTACTTGTAATTCCAGGCTAATTTTTCACCGGCACGGGGATCGTCGCTGCTCGGCTCTTCTGGGAACGGACGGCCCGCGATAAAGCCATCAATTTGTCCGACTTCCCCGCCGAGGATAGTTTTACCTAAATTCGCCCGGGTGGCTTCAACATAATTCGGGTGCAGGTCGAACGATGTTGTCGCGCCCACTGTCATTTCCATCCAGCCCTGGCGAATATGCTCCGCCATTTCTGGATCGATGATAGCAGTAAACTGCTGGATGTTGGCGGAGCTAATAACCATTCCGGGACTCAGACCCGCAGCGGTGGGGGCACCATTTTTGTAGGGGTAAAAAGACTGGTCCACGTCGGCAAGTGTGGCGGCCTGGGAGACGACACTGCCGACGAGCGCGATGCTGAATAAACAGGTCAATAATTTCATGATGGTGTCCTTTCGTTAGAATGTTAGAAGCGGTACTGAACCGTCAGCTGAAATTCATCTTCTTTTTGGGCCATTCCAATTGGTCCGGCGCGAAAGCGACCGAGCGGCTCGTAGCCAGCCATACCCAACGATTGCGCGCCCGCCAGATGGGTGGCCGCAATGTCGTCGCCGGCCAGTGCGCCGAGGCCCTCAGGTGTGTAGGCGCTGAACGGGAAAAACGGGTTGGCAGAGCGAGTGTCGTCGTATTTAAAAGATCCGCTGGTGTAGTCCCGGCCGAATTTAATATTAAATCCCGCAGTGACTTTCCAGTGATCGTCGATCAGCCACTCAATGGACGGCGCGATCGCCGATGCGTGAGCGCGGAAATCGTGGGCCATGATAACTTGCGGGCTAAGTCGATCATTTAACCACCAGCCCTTAACCAGCAACGTGGCAATCCAGTTTTCCTTCCAGTCAGGCATCCCGGTTTTTAAAAATGGCGATCCGGTGACGGGGTGATTAAGACCTGTCAGTTCGGTGGTGTGGTCT
>JBFJKD010000187.1:0-4747 GCA_041635095.1 Porticoccaceae bacterium | reverse complement strand
GTGATGTATTGAGGGGGTTGGGTTGCCAACTCCTTGGGTGGGTTTGGAGTAGACCGTGGATTACGAGGTGCGCCCATTTCTGGTGCAGCAAGGTAAGTTTTTCCTGGTGCCGGCTTGGCTGATGTAATCTCTCCCCCGGCTCCTTCCCGATGTCCCGATGAACCATTTATTAAAGCTACAGCTTATCAAAGCTGTAGCCGCCCCCTCGGCCTGTGTGGTGAAGAAAGATTTCGGGGTACGGGAGCATGTTTGAAAAACGACGATACCCGCGGCTTGTGCCACGGTGCCCATTTTACCAAGGTGACAGTTATGTCGAAGTTTGGCGATTACTCGATTAGCAGGAGCTGCGCAGCGGTATTTTTATGGATGTTGGCATCCATCGGTTACGCAGTGGACTCCCCGCAGCTGCCCGCGCTGCAGTCACCACTGGCCAGCAGTGTATTGCTGACGGATTCAACGTACAGAGATGGCAGGATTATTGCGGTTGGCGCTTATGGGAACATCATTTCTTCCCCTGACGGCGTCTCATGGCGACAGGGCGCGGTGCCAACGCGGCGTTTGTTAACCGCGGTTGAATTTATCAACGCCAACGAGGGTTGGGTGGCAGGTCACGACACCTTGATACTCCACACCTCTGACGGCGGACAAAACTGGGAGATTCAATACGAGGATCGGTGGCCAAACAACGATTTGCCAAAGCCGATACTGGACCTGTTGTTTGTCGACAGTTTACGTGGCTATGCCATTGGCGCATTTGGTTTGATGCTAGCCACGGAAGATGGGGGCAAGACCTGGGCGACGGTGGATACCACTGTACTGTACGATCTTCTCGATGAAGCCGGCCTTGAACCCGAGCCTAATTTATACGGGATAACACAGTTTGGCGATGGTTATCTGGTTGTCGGTGAATTGGGTACCCTGCTGTATTTCAGTCCTGAGGACGCAACAACTGGGCAGGGTTGGCAAATCTTATCTTCGCCCTATGAGGGATCTTTTTTCGGTGCGCAGGTATTTTCGTCGGGGGTGGTTGTCATATACGGTTTGCGTGGCCACATGTTTTACTCGCTGGACAAGGGGCAAACCTGGCGCGAGATTAGCACTGAAACCATTTCCAATATAAACGATGTTGTCGAATTGCCCGATGGGCACTTTATCGCAGTTGGTGATGGCGGCATCATCCTGCGTCTGCGCATTGCACATGAAACCGTGGAAAAAACCATCATAGCCTATCCAGGCTTTGATAATCTCACATCGGTAGAGTCTCTCGGCGATAATAAATTACTTCTTGTCGGGCAAAAAGGCGCGCAAATATTTTCTCTGGAGCAGGCGCGCTAGTGTTTCGTCGGTAGAAAGCGCTGAAAATAATGCATTGAGGTAGTTGTCGTGAAAAATAGAACCATAATTGACGTAGTAGAAAATGTGTTGTTTTCAAACAGGGTGTTAATCTTGTTGGTGTTTTCCATCCTGACGTGTTTTATGGCTTACCAGGGCGTCAAATTGCGGATGGATGCTGGCTTTGAGAAACTTTTGCCATTGGAACATGAGTACATAAAAACGCTACAGCATTATCAGAGTGATTTTGGTAGTGGTAATCAGATTATCGTGGCACTTGTTCAGAAAGAAGGAACTATTTTCAATCCTGAGTTTTTTACGGCACTGCGTGCTGCGACACAGGAGGTTTTTTTCCTACCCGGCGTGGATCGATCAACGGTGACTTCTATTTTTACGCCTAATGTGGTTTATGTTGAGGTCGTAGAAGACGGATTTTCCGGCGGTAACGTTGTGCCTGCCGAATTCCAGCCTAGTGAAGAGTGGATGCCAGTCGTACGCAATAACATTATTAAATCGGGTCGCCTGGGAAGTTTGGTCGCCAGTGATTTTTCCGGCGCGCTAATTAGAGCTGAGCTTATCGATATGGATCCGACCACGAGGCAACCTCTCGATTATCAGGATGTGGCGAGGAGCCTGGAGGAGAAAATCCGTAAGCAGTTTGAGTCGGATAAGATTGATGTGCGGATTATCGGTTTTGCCAAGTCTACCGGTGATATCGTTGATGGCGCCAACGATGTCGTCAAGTTTTTCGGTGTCACGCTCATTATTACAGCAGTGCTTCTCTGGTTGTATTCAAAGTCGATCATCCTAACCGTGTTACCTTTAGTGGTGTCTGTTGTGGCGGTGGTTAGCCTGCTGGGTTCGTTGACGATGCTGGGTTATGGCCTTGATCCAATGAGCATACTGGTGCCTTTTTTAGTGTTTGCTATTGGCGTCAGCCATGGCGTACAGATGATCAGTGGCTGGATGGGCGAAATTTTATATGGTGGCGATACGGATGAACAGGGCAGGCCGGTCGTGCCTGCGCCTCGCGAACCCCGTGGGGTGGGTAGTATCGAGGCGGCTAGACGCACCTTCCGCCGCCTTCTCGTTCCGGGCACACTGGCGGTGGTAACCACGTCTGTCAGTTTTGCGACGATCCTGCTGATACAGATAGGGATTGTTCGAGAAACAGCGATTACCGCCAGTATCGGAATGTTCATTATGCTGTTCACCAAGATGGTTTTGCTGCCTGTCATGCTGTCATTTGTCAGGCTGCGGGATATTGATAACTATCGTGCCAAACACCTGCTTGCCGAAACACGGCGTGACTCGCTGTGGCGTTTTCTTGCCAGAGCCTGTGATACCAGGCCTTCGCTCATTATTCTGGCTGTGGTAACGGCGCTTGCGATATGGGGGTACAGCAAAGGACAGGATTTGAAGATCGGTGATTTACATCCCGGCGTTCCCGAGCTGCGAGAGCAGGCTCGTTACAATGTAGACAGCCGTGAGATTGCCGCAAGGTTCGCCATAGGGGTCGACAAGCTGTCCGTGATTGTTGAAACCCAGGAAAACGCCTGTGTTGATTATGATGTGATGAAAGAGATGGATCACTTTGTCTGGTATGTCCGCAATTTGCCTGGGGTGCATTCTGTTAACTCGCTGGCGACCACCATGAAGGTGATTATCGCAGCAAATAACGAAGGTAATTCGCGGTGGTTCGAATTGTCTAGGGATCGGAACAATATGGCGTCGAGCTTGCATCGCATGGGTGCCAGTACCGAGGACATGGATTCAGCATGCCAGGCAATGCCAGTTAATATCTTCACAAAGGATCACAAGGCGACAACAATCAACACCATTATTGATGGCATTAACGCCTATCGGTCGACGCTCCCCGAGGAAAAATTTCATCTCCGCCTCGCGGCCGGTAACGTCGGTATTATCGCCGCCACGAACCAGACCGTTGCCGCAGCCGAGCGACCCATGATGCTGTGGGTATATGGCGTGACAATTACACTGGCCCTCCTGGCGTTCCGATCGCTGGCGGGCATGCTATGTATTGTTGTACCACTGGCCTTCGTTTCGTTATTGAGTAATGCAATGATGACGATTCTTGACATCGGTTTGAAGGTAAATACGTTGCCCATGATGGCATTGGGCGTAGGGGTTGGGGTTGATTATGCGATTTATATATATAGCGCCATGAGCACCTTTCTCAAAACCGGTGATTCATTGCATGAGGCTTTTTACAAGGCAATGAGGCTAACTGGTAAGGCGGTAATATTTATCGGCGCTACTCTGGCGATTGGGGTTTGCACGTGGATATTCGCCTCATTAAAGTTCCAGGCCGATATGGGCGTGCTGCTGACCTTTCTGTTCCTGACGAATATGTTGGGGGCGATACTGATATTACCAGCTTTGGCGCGATGGTTGATCGGCGACAGACTTGGCAGGGAAGGCTGAGGCAAATTGCGCTGGTTGCTATTGCTCCCGGTTATGAGTGGGCTTTGGATGTGCGAGCGCGCTAGCTTCAGTAAGAGCCTCGGCAAGGAGTATTGACGTTGCCTCACTGTCCATTGCGACTCGCGCGATAACGATTGCCGGGAAGGTAGGGGCTCTTTCTGGCGGTGTGATATTTCCTCCACTCTCCGATCCTCCCGGCGATGATGCAGACGAAAAACCTGACGGTCGCACGCCAGCTGCGAGTAGGTGGCGGTGTATCAGTTTGCCAACACCGACTGGCCGCGTTGCTGTTCAAACTTTGGTTCACAACAGCTTTGATATTGGCTGGTCAGCGCGATTGTTGCGATTTCTGCTGTTTCCTCTACGTTGTCTGCGTATCGAGGTTCTTGTCTAGAAGAACGTGAAATGCCACCGAAGTTGTCTCGCTGTGCATAAGCCACGCAATTCCTGTCAACTGCTTGACAAAGACGCGCGCAACACTTACCGTGCGCGGACACCAATAACGTATAACTATGGGGGTGTTACCTTGAAAGGTTTAAAAGCCAAGCAATGTTCGATTGCCGCTAGATTTTATCGTTTCCAACCTGTCGCAGCGTTGCGTTTAGCAGCCCTACGTTGCGTGGCTGTGTGCGCAAGCATGCTGTTAATAGCGGTTCCGGCGCAGGCGTTTGAGTTTACGCTGGGCGACTGGGATGGCGTCATGGACACCACGTTCACTGCCAGTGCGGCGATGCGGGTGGAGGGCACGTCAAAGTTCGCTACGGCCGACCCGACCGGAGGGCGTAACTTGTTCCGAGATGCCGGTGATGTTTACGCCACGCCGGTTTCATTCCTCACCGATTTTGGCCTGAGCCGCGACCGCTTCGGTTTTTTCACGCGTTTTGCCTACGTCTATGACTACACCATCATGAACAAGGACTGCACCAACTGCGGGCGGCCAAATGTCTGGCCCTATGCGGCGGGCGGCCCG
>JBFJKD010000186.1:0-4762 GCA_041635095.1 Porticoccaceae bacterium | reverse complement strand
GTGCGTAACTTCGGCAAGTCCGCCCATGCCGGCGCGCCGCAGCCGCCTTCCTCGTTGTTTTTTATATGGGCACCCCTGTTCTGGGAGGATCACATCTCCCACGCGCTGTCCTTTGAAGGCCCCAGTGGCGAGGCCCTGGCCCGCGAGGCTTTGACCGCGCCTCTCTACCAATCCACCGACCAGGTCCCCGAGGGCGAGGCCCAGGGTATCGAGCGTATGTCAGCGGTGGCCCATCGTCTGCAATACCAGCCCAATACCCGTCGTATCGCCGCCGCCGAGGTGGATTTGACCGACCTGCAAGGAAACGTCCGAACCATCGCTTTCGAGCCTATTCTGCGTTTTCACATGAAAGGTCTGGGTTATTTCCACCCCACCTGGTGCCAGGGCGTCTGGCAGGGTGAAATGGAAATCGGCGGCGAAGTGTTCGACCCGCTCAAGCTGGACCTTACCGACGCCCACAACCTGCACATGCAACAGGTGGTTCGCGTCAGCGATGGCGCCCGCCAGGGTATGGGCGTTCTCGAACACCTCTGTATCGGCCCTTACGAACCCTACGGCTTTACCGATTTCTTCTCCGGCGTGTCCTTGTAGCTGCCGGTCAATGACTCAAGGCTAAGGGATTAGCCGCGTTGTTCCCGTCACTGGCAAAAACCCCTGATACGGGTTTGTCCGATCCATCCAGTAACCAGCCCGGGGTAGAAGCCGTAAATTAGTGTGAACAGGCCCTAGCAAGGCAGGGGAAGGCAAGGCAAGGGAAGCATCGAGCATAAAGCAGTTACTAACAGCTGCTGCGTTAAGCCTGATCGGGCGTTGCCGGTGAAACTGTGGACCCAACCGTCGCCTTAGCCGACAGGGCTTTGGAAACAGGGTCGGTTGACAAGCTTGGCAATGTCTTAACGGATGCCATGGCCAATGGCATTCGCGAGCGTTTTCAGCACACCGGGGAAACTCAGAAGCACGCCGATGATTCCGTGGCCGCCGGTCGTGAATTTGTCAAAGCCTATGTTATCTTCACGCATTATGCGGAAGGCTTGCACGCTACGATAAAAGCAAATGCCGACCACCATTTTGGGGAAGCTAAAAGCCAAATTGGGGAAGCTAAAAGTCAACGTGGGCATGATCACAACTAATCAGCTAACCAGGCACTCCACCCGACCAAAAACAGCGATGCGATTTTCGTCGGGTGAACTTGATCGTTTGGCAACAACGGAAAGGTCATCATGAACAACAGCCATCGAAAGTCTGCATTGTCTCTGGCGCGTAGTGCCTTTTCATGCTTCTTGCTATGCACATTCTTTTCCTCCTTAACCCACACGGCGTTGGCACAGGAATTGGCACAGGAAGATGAGGGAGCGGACGCCGGATGGCAGCGTCTCAAGCAGGTTAGGGAAACACAACGGGAGAACAAAGAAGCTCTTGTCAGCGAAGAATCTTTAGGAGCAGTCACAGCCAACATTCACGATGATACCTTCGCTGGTCGCGACATGCTGGTCTATGTCCCCACGGCCCTGCCTGCTGCGGGGCAACGCGCGTTGCTGGTGGCTTGGGAACAAAGGGTGTAACCAACATCGAATTCGCCTCACAGGCAAAGGCCAGGGCGCTTTTCGAAAACTCAGGCGGTCGCTATCTCCTGAGTGTACTTCCCGATGCCGATCACTCGATTGAACATCTGAGCTTGTCATCACAGAAACAGAATGGCCTCACAATCGCAGCGCTTCTGGCGCGCGATCTGGGTCTGGTTCCTGTCCGTTGAGTCTGGTGCCTGTACCTTGAACAGGATGTCGACCGTTTGAAATCTGCGCTTATTTGCGTTGGTCCAATGCAAGCCTGACAATGCCTTGTAGCGGATTGCCTTCGGCAACCGCTGAAGAAAAGCGCAAGAAGACACAAGGGAGGCTGATATGACTACCCCACTACTGAAGGAGCAGATCGCTGCGGCGAAGGCCTATGAGGATCTTTTCGTTCCCGCACTTTTTCGACAGTGGGCACCGCTTCTCGCCAAGGCAGCCCATATCTCACCAGGAAAGCGCGTGCTGGATGTCGCCTGTGGCACCGGAATCCTTGCCCGTGAACTGGCGCCGCAGGTCGGGGCGTCGGGATCGGTCGCTGGCCTGGACCTCATGCCCGGAATGCTGGAGGTGGCAAAGCAAATCGCGCCAGGTCTTGAGTGGAAGCAAGGAACCGCCGAGGAATTGCCGTTCCCCGATCAATCCTTTGATGCTGTCGTGAGCCAGTTCGGACTCATGTTTTTCCCCGACCGCACCAAATCGCTCCGAGAAATGCTCCGTGTCCTGAGCCCCGGGGGCCATTTGGCTGTAGCGGTCTGGGATTCCTTAAGCAACATTCCAGCGATCTCCGATGAAGTTGCACTTTTGGATCGGATCGCAGGCCAAGCGGCAGCGGACGCACTTCGCGCTCCATTTGTGCTTGGAAACAAGGCTGATCTGGAACAGTTGGCTCACGACGCGGGCGTTTCCAAACCCCTGGTGAACACCAGCAAAGGAACGGCGCGGTTCCCGAGCATTCGGTCCCTCGTAGAGGCTGATTTGCGCGGATGGCTGCCGGTCATGGGGGTGCTGCTCGAAGAAGAAACCATCCAGCGGGTCCTCGGGGAAGCCGAACGCGAGTTGCGCGCTCATGTGGATGGGAACGGACGCGCCGTGTTTGAGATATCCGCGCATGTGTTAAGCGGCACCAAGTCGTGACTGTCGACCAGGTACAGATGCGTGTCGTCCAACAAAAGGTTCCAGCCGACGGTCCTCGCGCTGCGCGCTCGGCCCGCGGCTGAACCCGGGCGTTGTAATCCCCCCCATTTGTAACCGTCCGTTTGAGTAGCGGGTTAAGCTGCCTGTAGCAGCTGAGCTGGAGGTATCCCTCCGATAACCGTGTTTGGCCGTTCGTTATTGCAAAAGTCTCTACTCAAAACCTCGATTACTTTTCGGGGGGATTACACCGCACGGGGATCTTGGTTGTGGTTACGTTCAACGAAAGTCAGGCCACGAGCTGGGTTATACACCCGTTGATTAGAATCTGCAGAGGGCATAGTTGAATTGCGGGCGGGGATGGTTGGTCGGAGAGACAGGATTTGAACCTGCGACCCCTGCGTCCCGAACGCAGTGCTCTACCAAGCTGAGCTACTCTCCGATGGCCCGTGAAACGAGCGGGCGCATTATAGCACTGCAAATTGTGCTGTAAATCCGCGCAGGCCAGTTCGGTCGTAATAGCCATGTCGGCAAAATTGTGGAGTCTTGTCGCTCGCTCTATAGAGCGGTATCCGGTTAGTTAGGTGACTAAAAGCAGAAGTTTGGTCAAAAAGTGAATTCAGTGCCATACTTAAGCTGGCTTAACCGAAGGACAGGTGACGTTGTGACCGCATCGAGTACCGACAAAATTCGTGAAAAGAAACGCCGTTTTCTCAAGCGCGAGCAACGCATTATCGATACCGCCCTGCGCCTGTTAATCAAACAAGGGATTGATCAGGTGACGGTGTCGGCGATTTCGAAGGAAGCGGGTATCGGCAAAGGTACTGTGTACAAGCATTTTCAGAGCAAAGCCGAGATCATGATGCGCATTATGCTCGACTACGAGCATAACATCGGCGCAAATCTCCAGGCGGGTATTGTGGCGACGGAACGCGGCGACCCGGGTGCCGCGGCAAAGGCCTATTTTAGTTCCAGGCTGTCGAACCCGGCGCTGGACAGGCTGGTGCAACAACTGGAAGCACGACTCGAAAACAGCCCGGAGGTGTGTACACAGATGGCCGAGGTACACGCGGTGCGACGTTCAACCGCACAGGCATTAAACCAGATGGTGGCGAAACTGATTAAACGCGGCTTGCTGGAAGATGTGCCTCCCCATTATCACTATCTGGCCTGCTGGGCATTGGCACAGGGTGCAGTGGAGGTCTGTTTTAACAAGGGTTTTGCCGATCAGTTCGACGACAAAGCAGATTTGCTGGATTTTATCGCCCATATCGGCATCACCATGGGTAATCGCGGCCAGCTACGTAAGTAGTGGCGCGGTGGGAGCATTGTAATGACGGACAAACAAGTAACGGATCACAAGCCGCCGCAACGGACTGGCGATCTGGAGCGTCTGTATCAGGACTTGCTCGATAATCAGGCGGCAGAGGTAAAAAAGCTGCCCCCCGTCGATAGCTGGAACCCACCTTTGAGCGGGGATATCGATATTGTCGTTGAACGCAACGGCGACTGGGTTCACGAAGGCGCCAGAATTAAACGCGAACCGCTCGTGCGTTTGTTTGCCACCATTTTAAAGCGGGAAGGGGACGAATATTTTCTGGTCACCCCTGCCGAGAAGTGGCGTATTCAGGTGCGCGATGTACCCTTTGCGGTGATCGCAGTCGCTGCGCAACAACGGCACGGGGAACAGGCGTTGGTGTTTACAACGGGCACCGGGGACGAAACCATTGCGGGGCCGAACAACCCGATACGGGTAGTCATTAACCAAGCCACCGGCGAACCGTCGCCCTACGTACTGATACGTAAAAATCTGGAAGGACTGATTCAGCGCAACGTCTACTACGAACTGGTTGAGATGGCGGAAACGCGCGAGATAAATGGCCAAAAAATCTATGGCGTTACCAGTATGGGTCAATTTTTTAATCTGGCTTAACTTAAAACGGTATATCTATGCGTGCAATAAAAAATCTCTGGCTGGCGGTCGTGGCGACCACTGTAATTTTCTCCACGGGATCCCGCGGTGAGATGGCCGAAGCGGACGATACGTTGTCGTTATTGGC
>JBFJKD010000185.1:0-4776 GCA_041635095.1 Porticoccaceae bacterium | reverse complement strand
CCGCGGCACAAACTGCACAGGTGGTGGTGTTGGCGGTCAAACCACAGATCATGCAGTCCGTCGCCCGCGCACTGCAACCGGCCCTGATTCACAAGCCCCTGGTAATTTCCATCGCCGCGGGAATAGGGATCGAGACTCTGCAAGGCTGGCTCGGACCGCAGGTTCCCATCGTGCGCTGTATGCCCAATACGCCGGCTCTGGTACAAACCGGAGCCAGCGGGTTGTACGCCACTACCCTGGTCAGCGCCCCACAACGGCAGTTGGCCGACACTATTCTGGGCGCCGTGGGCTGCGTATGTTGGCTACAGAGCGAAGACGAGATAGATGCGGTTACCGCACTGTCGGGCAGCGGCCCGGCCTATTTTTTCCTGGTCATGGAGGCCATGACCCGTGCCGCTATCGACCTCGGATTAAATCCCGAAGTAGCGCGCCAGTTGACCCTGCAAACCGCGCTTGGGTCAGCACGCATGGCCCTCGCCAGCGACGTCGACAGCACTGAACTGCGGCGCCGGGTGACCTCCCCCGGCGGCACCACTGAGCGCGCCATCGCCCACCTGCAACATGGTGGCCTGGAAAAACTGTTTGCCGACGCCATCACCGCCGCCTATCGACGGGCCCGGGAAATGGCGGAAGAAGCAAAAAATTGAACAACCTGTAAGGTAACCCATGGGCACTATGATTCAAATGAGCACCTATTTTATTCAGGCCGTCGCGGGTCTGTATCTGGGAATTATCCTGGTACGCTTGCTGTTGCAACTGTCCCGCGCCGATTTTTTTAACCCGGTATCGCAATTTGTCGTTAAGGCAACGGCTGCGCCCCTCGCACTATTGGGTCGCGTCATTCCGCCGATCAAACAATTCAACACCGCCAGCCTGGTGTTCGCGCTGTTGTTGCAGTGGTTGGTGATACAGGTCACGGTGACCATCAATGGCGGCGGCATGATCAACCCCCTCTATTGCCTGGAATGGGGGTTGCTGGGCATTATTTCCCTGACCCTCGACCTGTATTTCTACGGTTTGCTGGCCGCCATTATTATCAGTTGGGTGGCGCCCCAGAGCCGCCATCCACTGGTGTCCCTGGTGTGGCAAATTATGGAACCGGTAATGGCCCCCTGTCGGCGGGTTATACCGTCTTTTGGCGGCATTGACCTGTCCCCACTGCTGATTTTCATCGTGATTAATATGCTGCGTATTTTTGTTGCCAATCTCGCCCGCGCCGCAATGCTTCCAGCTGGCTTTGTCCCTGGCATATAACCGTCCGAGGGTAATAGTGCCTAAAAGTGCCGCGCGCAAAATTCGCACTGCGCTGTAATCTGCAGTGCAACCTGTCAGCGATAAATTCCTTTGCCTTGCGCCGCAAGCTGTGCATCTTTAGACTCGCCATGTTGCTCGCGAACCGCTTTGCACGAATTGTATTTCCCATTCACGATCAGCACTCGAGATTGTAGATGCCAGACGGGTTCCCAAAAAACTCTGTGGGGTTGGTAACACCCCAGCTATTTCGCTTTGAGGAACCCCTCGAGCTCAGTTGTGGGCGCACACTGCAGGGCTACGAACTGGTGGTTGAAACCTACGGCGAACTCAATGCCGACAAAAGCAATGCCGTATTGATTTGCCACGCCCTGAGCGGCCATCACCACGCGGCAGGATTTCATGCCGACGACGACAAAAAGCCCGGTTGGTGGGACGATTACATCGGCCCCGGCAAACCCATCGATACCCGCCATTTTTTTGTAGTGGCCCTTAACAATCTCGGCGGCTGTCACGGCAGCACCGGGCCAGTCAGCATGAATCCCGACACGGGCAAACCCTGGGGTAAACATTTCCCGCCGTTACGCAATCGCGACTGGGTGCACAGCCAGGCGCGACTGGCGGACGCCCTCGGCATCGAACAATGGGCCGCGGTGGTGGGCGGCAGCCTGGGGGGCATGACCGCCATGCGCTGGGCAGTTGAATTACCACACCGGGTGCGCCACTGCGTAGTCATCGCTTCGGCACTGAAGCTGACCGCACAGAATATCGCTTTTAATGAAATTGCCCGCCGTGCCATTCGCTCGGACCCGGATTTTTGCGACGGGGATTTTCTCGAACAGGGCAAAAGTCCCCGCAATGGCCTCGCGTTGGCACGTATGATCGGCCACATCACCTACCTGTCCGACGAAGTCATGGGCGCACGCTTCGGCCGCGAACTGAGCAGTGGCACTTTTATGCGCGGGCTCGATGCGCCCATGGAATTCCAGGTGGAAAGCTATCTGCGTTATCAGGGCGACCAGTTCGCGGATAAATTCGACGCCAATACGTATTTGCTGATGACCAAAATTCTCGACTATTTCGACCTGGCTCGGGATTGTAACAATGACCCGATCACCGCCTTCAGGAAAGCGCAAAGCAAATTTCTGGTGGTTTCGTTTTCCAGCGACTGGCGCTTTGCGCCTGCTCGCTCGCGGGAAATTGTCAACGCACTGATTGCCGCGAACCGGGATGTCGTCTACGCGGAAATCGAGTCCACCATGGGCCACGATTCCTTTTTGCTCCCCAATGTACGCTACGAAGCAGCGTTCGGCGCCTATATGCGGCGCATTGCCAGCACGATTGAACCGCGAGGACATTCCGATGCTGCGGGTTGATCTCGACATTTTGCAGCAGTGGATAGCACCCAACAGCCGCGTGCTCGATCTCGGCTGCGGCGACGGCACCTTGCTACAAAGCTTGCGAGACAATCGCAATGTGGAGGGCTACGGCCTGGAAATTGACGCGCAACAAATCACCAGCTGTATCGAACGCGGCGTCAACGTGATCGAAACCGATATCAATCAGGGGTTGGGTAACTTTGCCGACAAAAGCTTTGACAGCGTGTTGATGACCTACTCCCTGCAGGTGCTGCGACGACCCGATCGAGTCATCGACGAAATGTTGCGGGTCGGCAAGGAATGCATCGTCACGTTCCCCAACTTTGCCAATATTCGGCCGCGTACCTATCTGATGTTTCGCGGCCGTATGCCAGTTACCAAACAGTTGTCGTATCAGTGGTACGACACCCCCAACATTCATTTCTGCACCATTCGGGATTTTGAAAACCTGTGCCGCGACAAGAGCATCGCCATACTCGACCGGAAAGTGGTAACCGAACATCGCCCCGACAGGTATTTGAAGGGATTGTGGCCTAATATATTCGGTGAGACCGCCATTTATCATCTGAGTAAATAGCGACGAGCGCCATTGGCGATAACCACTGGGAGATATGCCATGACCAAGTTAGCGATACTGGGTTTAACGCTGGCCTGCGCGGCTCTGGCCATGGCGGCGGACACCCAGCACCACAAAACCTTTGCGCATCACACCGTGCATTACAGCGCATTCAACAGCAGCTTTGTACTGCCGGAGATCGCCAGCGCCTATAACATCACCCGCGGCAAGGATCGGGGCCTGGTCAATGTGGCGCTGATTGAAGAGGGCCGCAGCGGCGGCCTGCCGGCCAAAGTGGAAGGCACCTATGCCAATATGCTGGCCCAGCAACGGACCCTGGAATTCGTCGAGGTCCGGGAGGAAAACGCGGTGTATTACCTGGCGCCCTTTAAATTCGAAAACGAGGACTCCCTGACCTTTAAAATCAAGGTGACCCCGGCGACCGAAACACAGGCGATTAATCCGGCCCCGGCCGGGCAGCCGCCCTATGAGCTGTCTTTTCAACGCAAGTTTTATCGCGATAAATAGCCCGCCACCCATGTCCCAAACCGTCGTACTGGCCAGCAGTAATCCAGGCAAGCTGCGCGAATTGCAAAAACTGCTGGCGCCACACCGGTACGAGGTCGTTGCTCAATCCCTTTTCGCCGTCCCGGACGCCGGGGAAACGGGCCTCAGTTTTGTGGAGAACGCCATTATCAAAGCCCGCCATGCCTGCCAGCACAGTGGACTACCGGCCCTCGCGGACGACTCCGGTTTGGAGGTGGATTTTCTCGACGGCGCGCCCGGTATTCGCTCGGCGCGATTTTCCGGAACCGGGGCCACCGACATGCGCAACATGGATAAATTATTAACACTCATGCGGGACGTACCGCCAGCATCGCGCACCGCACGCTTTCAGTGTCTGCTGGTATTTTTGCGCCACGCCACAGACCCCACGCCGTTGATCTGTCAGGGCACCTGGGAGGGGCGCATATTAACGGCGCCACAGGGGGACAATGGCTTCGGTTACGATCCGATTTTTTTCGCTCCGGAAACCAATTGCAGTGCCGCGCAATTAACGCAGGAGCAAAAAAATACCCACAGCCATCGCGGCAAAGCGCTCGCCGGCCTGTTGGCCGCGCTCACCTCTCACAGCATGTTCACTGCCCGTTAAGCGGCGATGCTCAAACTTCCACCCCTGTCTCTATATATCCACATTCCCTGGTGCGTGCGTAAATGTCCCTACTGCGACTTCAATTCCCACGCCGTAGATCCCGATAATAACGGGCACCCACTGCCGGAAAAAGCCTATGTAGTAAACCTAATTCGCGATCTGAACAACGACGAAAATTTGGCACAGGGGAGAAAACTGTCGTCAATTTTTTTGGGTGGCGGCACGCCCAGCTTATTTTCGGGCAGCGCCATTGCCGCAATACTCGACGAAGCCAGTCGCTTATTCGGGTTTACCGACGACATTGAAATTACCCTGGAAGCCAACCCCGGCTCCTTTGAACAGGAAAAATTCCGCGACTATCACCGCGCCGGAGTTAACCGGCTGTCCATCGGTATTCAGAGTTTTAACAACCAGCATCTGCAAACGCTCGGCCGCAT
>JBFJKD010000184.1:0-4807 GCA_041635095.1 Porticoccaceae bacterium | reverse complement strand
TGGGCAATAAAAGTCGGGCGCGGGCGCGTGTTATCGCGGCTGGTGTGCCCTGCGCATCAGGGTACGAAGGAGACAATCAGGACGCTGAGTTTTTGCGCACCGAAGCAGATCGCATTGGCTACCCGGTGATGATCAAGGCGGCGGTGGGCGGCGGCGGTCGCGGTATGCGCCTGGTGGCAGCGGCAGCAGAATTTGGCGACGCGCTGCTCCAGGCAACAGCGGAAGCGCAAAGCGCCTTTGGGGACGGCGCCGTGTTGCTGGAAAAAGCGTTAATTGACGTGCGCCATGTTGAGGTGCAGGTGTTTGGCGATCGACAGGGAACAATTTTACATCTCGGCGAACGGGATTGTTCGGTCCAGCGCCGCCACCAAAAAGTGCTGGAGGAAGCCCCGTCGCCAGCGGTGGATACCGAGTTGCGCGAGCGCATGGGCGTGGCCGCGGTCGCCGCTGCGCAAGCCGTGAACTATGTGGGTGCGGGCACCGTTGAGTTTTTACTCGACGCCAACGGCAATTTTTATTTTATGGAAATGAATACGCGCCTGCAGGTGGAACACCCGGTGACGGAGCTGGTCACTGGACTCGATCTGGTGGAGTGGCAGTTGCGCGTAGCGGCTGGTGAAGCGTTGCCCTTGACTCAGGAACAGATTGAACTGAATGGGCATGCTATTGAGGTGCGTCTGTATGCCGAAGACCCGAGTGCGGATTATTTGCCGCAAACGGGGCGCATTGTCGCGTGGCACCCAGCCCAAAATACCGGAGTTCGCGTGGACAGCGGCATTGTCGAAGGTCAGGAGGTTACGCCCTACTACGATCCGATGCTGGCCAAGGTTATTGCCCATGGCGTCAATCGCGACCAGGCGCTGCGACGTTTGCGTACAGCGCTCGAGGATACGCATCTGCTGGGCGTGGTGACCAATCGGGAATTTCTACTCAATATTTTGCGCGATTCCTGTTTTGCTGGTGGTGGTGCTACTACCGCTTTTTTACCGGAACGTCCGCAGCTGTGCGCCACACCTCAAAGTGACGGTGCTGCAACAGCGCTGGCGGCGGTGTTATTGTCGCAGCGAGGGAATATCGTTGATGTTTCGGGGGTTGCTGACGTGGGTAATTACGGCTGGCGTAGCACCGGCACATTATCCTGGCCGATGCGTGTGCAGGTCGGTGAAGACGAACCCGCAACGGTGTGGCTTGAACAGGACGCGTTAAGGTATACGCTTACACAGATCAACGGGGATGTTTATCAACTGGCGTTGACGGCGGCACCAATGGGCGTCACGGGTGCCATACAGTTTTTAGAGCAGGGACAGTTGCGCCGGGCCTGGTACGCATTTCTCGACGACGGACGACTCGCGCTGGATGTATCCGGCACCACCGGTTATTACCGTTCGGTCAGCTTTTCCGAGCGACGGGAGGCGGTCGCCACGAATGGCCTGTTGAGTGCGCCCATGAGCGGAAAAATTGTTGCGGTGTCGGTTGCACCAGGCGACAGGGTTAGCAAAGGTCAGGTGTTGGTGACGCTCGAGGCCATGAAAATGTTCCATCAGCTGGTTGCCGATAGTGACGGTACCGTGGCAACAGTGCATGTGGTTGCCGATCAGCAAGTGGACATCGCGTCAGCATTGATAGCGTTGGAACCACAGGCTGCGCAGATCGCGTGACCGGTCGGCTGTTGCCGGTGCATAAACCGCGCTCCCCATGTTGAGTGCGACGAACATATAAGCTCAGCCATACGGGAAAAAATATGGGCGATAAAATAGTAAAAATTGGTGGTGCAGCGGGCTACTGGGGCGATAGCTC
Source organism: Porticoccaceae bacterium (assembly GCA_041635095.1). Classification (GTDB taxonomy): domain Bacteria; phylum Pseudomonadota; class Gammaproteobacteria; order Pseudomonadales; family Porticoccaceae; genus JBFJKD01. Next base: position 3,010 of record JBFJKD010000184.1, on the reverse strand, counting down.
GGAAGGTGCCGCACAGCTGGTGAAATCCGGCGGGGTCGATTATCTGGTATTCGATTATCTTGCCGAGGTCACCATGTCGATTCTCGCCAAGGCCAAAAGCCGTTCGGAGGATGCTGGTTATGCCACTGATTTTGTTACCGGTATTCTTCAGCCACTGATCAAGGATATCGCCGCGCAGGGTATTCGGGTGGTGGCAAATGCCGGCGGTGTCAATCTAAAAGCCTGCCAGAAGGCGATTCAACGGGTAACCGAAGAGGCGGGTGTCGATCTTAAAATCGCGATTGTCGAAGGCGACAATTTACTCGACCGCGAGCAACAGTTGCGTGCCAGCGGCGTAACGGAAATGTTTTCCGGCGAACCGTTCCCCGAAAAAATCGCGAGCATCAACGCCTATCTGGGGGCGTTTCCCATTGCACAAGCACTGGCGGATGGCGCAGATATTGTGATTACCGGGCGGGTCGTCGATAGCGCCGTCACGCTGGGGCCGTTGATTCACGAGTTTGGCTGGAGCGCGGACGATTTTGATCGCCTCGCGGCGGGTACGCTGGCGGGACACCTGATTGAATGTGGTTGTCAGGTGACGGGGGGAAATTTTACCGATTGGCAACTGTCCTGCGCTGGTTGGGACAATATGGGGTATCCCATTGCCGAATGCGCCGAGGATGGCACTTTTGTGATCACCAAACCCGAGAGTACGGGTGGTTTGGTGTCCGTGCATACGGTGGGGGAGCAGATGCTGTACGAAATAGGCGATCCGCAGGCCTATATTGTCCCCGACGTGGTGTGTGATTTTTCCCAGGTCACCCTGGTGGATCAGGGCGACGATCGCGTGCTGGTGAGCGGCGCGAAGGGTTATCCGCCCACGGAGACCTACAAAGTATGTGCGACTTTTCCAGATGGGTATCGCGCCACCTTTACCCAAACCATTACCGGGTTTGACGCAGAGGCCAAGGCCCATGCCATGGGGCAGGCTATATTGCGTCGTAGTAGTCGCTTATTTACCGAGCGCGGCTGGCCTGACTTTCGCAAAACCCGCATTGACCTGCTGGGCGCCAATGCCCTGTGGAATCCTCAGCAGTTCGAACGGCAGACGCCGAGCAGTGAGGTGGTGCTGAAAATGTCAGTACACCACGATATGGCACAGGCGGTGGATCTGTTTACCCGCGAAGCTATGGGCTCAGCGTTAAGTTCCACCACAGGCCGCTGTGCTGCGGGAGCGCCGGGGCGACCAAAAGTATCGCCGGTGGTGCGCCTGTATTCTTTTTTACTGGACAAAAATTTGGTTTCCGTTGAGATCGACGTAAATGGGATGCGGCATAGTTGTGCGCCTCCGTTCGTTGGAAGTACAACCTTCACACCCGATATGAAAATACCTGTCAGCGCAGTGCCGACCGCAACTCCCGAAGCTGGATACGCGAAAATGGTACCGTTACTGACACTGGCGGTCGCACGCAGCGGTGATAAAGGCGACAATGCCAATATCGGCGTGATTGCCCGCAAAGCAGAGTATTTGCCTTATCTGCGCGCGGCACTGACCCCGGAAAGAGTCGCCGACTGGTTTTCCCACGTGTTGCAGGGAGGCGTTACGCGCTTTGATTTGCCGGGTATTGGCGCCATGAATTTTGTGCTGGAAAACGCCCTCGGCGAGGGGGGGGTGGCGTCGTTAAATGTCGATGTGCAGGGTAAAACCTACGCACAGCAAATGCTGGCCATGTCGGTGGCTGTACCCGGATACTTGGTATAGTGAACACTGGCGACGCGACTACAAGCCCATAATATAATATTAATTTGTTCTACGAGGAAAAAATAATGATTGTCGATCCCATTTTGCCGGCGGCCCGGGTAGAAAAAATGTAACGCGAGGGTTGGTGGCGCAACAAAAATTTACTCGATTATTTTGACGCGACATTGGCCAAAAATCCCGATGAAGTCGCCATTGTCGATTTTCGCGCTGAGAGCGGAAAAAAACTTACCGTTACTTATCGCGAGCTGGATGAGCGTGCCAATCGCGTTGCTGTAGCGCTGGCACAATATGGGATTGAAAAGCAGGATGTGGTGTCGTTTCAATTGCCCAACTGGTGGGAATTTGTCGTTATTCACCTCGCTTGTTTGCGCATTGGCGCAGTGAGTAACCCGCTGATGCCGATTTTTCGCGAGCGCGAATTATCGTTTATGGTGGATTATGCGGAATCAAAAATATTGATCGTGCCAAAATATTTTCGTGGTTTCGACCACGAACAAATGATGGAAGGTATACGCGAAAAATTACCACACCTGCGCCATTTATTCGTGGTAGGTGGAGAGGGTGAAAACAGTTTTGAGAAAGCACTACTCAAGCATCAGGCGTCTGGCGACACTGCGGCTCTCTTTAAAGAGCGAGCGCTAAACCCCAACGACGTGGTACTGCTGATGTATACCTCAGGAACCACGGGTATGCCCAAAGGCGTTATGCATAGTGCCAATACGTTTTTGTTTAGCGTGCACCAGATGATAGAGCGCTGCGCGCTGAGCGAAGACGACAATGTTTTTATGGGTTCTCCGCTTGCCCATTTAACCGGTTTTCTGGCCGGAATGTGGTTGCCAATTGTACTGAAAACTAAAACGATTTTGCTGGACACCTGGAATGTGGGTTTGGCGTGGCGTCTGATGGCCGACGAGCGGGCATCGTTTGCCATGGGCGCGACGCCGTTTCTGTCGGATTTAACTAATTCAGAAAGTGCGGACGAATGTAATTCGGAACGCTTTCGAGTTTTCGTCTGCGGCGGCGCGCCCATTCCCAGAGTGCTCGCCGAAAAAGCGGTCGCGAATCTCGATATTCATCTAATCGCGGTATGGGGTATGACCGAGTGTGGCGTAGTTACGACCACCCAGCTGGACGATCCGCGAGAGAAAGTGGTGGGTACCGATGGTAAGGCAGTGCCTGGCAGTGCGGTCAAGGTGGTCGACGATCAGAACAAGCCGCTGCCGGTCGGTGTCGAAGGTCGCCTGGTGGAGGCCAGCCCTTCGACGT
>JBFJKD010000183.1:0-4825 GCA_041635095.1 Porticoccaceae bacterium | reverse complement strand
TCGATAATCGGCGGTCGCTGCTGGCCGTCGAGCGTTACTGGCAAGCAAGCCAGAGTAAAACTCAAGCCAGACAGAGTAAAATGACGAAGACAGAAGGAAAGATTTTCATAGTTGCCTCCTTGCCTCGAAATTAATAGTTGGTGCGGCGCAACGTTTCCATTAACTCGCGTCGTTTTCAGCCGTTGAATTGAGGGTTCTTCCGGACTGTTTTGTAGATATCAAACGAAAATACAATACACCAAGGATAGCGGAAAGAACCGAGGCCGCCAGAATCGATGTTTTGGCGTTATGGAGATGTTCCGGTTGCGCATCAAAGCCCAGCGCGGCGATAAAAGTGGACATGGTGAAACCTATCCCTGCTATAAGCGAGACACCAATGACGTGTTTAAAACTAACGCCATCAGGTAAGCGGCCAATTTTATAGCGCAGGGCAAGCCAGCAAGCACCGGAGATACCCACAAGTTTGCCAATAACGAGCCCGGAAATAATACCTAACCCGGTTGGCTGCTGGAGGCTATCGATAAAGGAGCTGAAGCCAAACACGACGCCAGCATTGGTCAACGCAAACAACGGCAAGATAAATAAAGCCACCGGTAACGCCAATGCATCTTCCCAGCGACGCAGAGGTGTGCTGGCACGCTCCGCAAAATCACGCACCTTTATCACTTGTTCGTGATCTAGTCTGCTACCGAGTACATCGACCTCCTCGGTCTTCTTCTGCATGGACCTGATTACAGTGCTCGCCTTGTCCAACAGCTTAGCTGACGTTAACCTGGGTCGCGCGGGTGCCGTCAAAGCGATGGCCACACCCGCCACCGTGGGGTGAACGCCTGATTTGAGCGTCAGCCACCAGACAGCAACAGCGACGATAATATAGAAAACCGGCTGGCGTACGCCTGCGTAATTGGCCACTGCCAAAAAAACAATCAGCGAAAATGCACCTGACAGGTGCATGACAGATATTTCCTGTGTATAAAATACACTAATGACCAGAATCGCGCCGATATCATCGACAATGGCGAGACCAACGATAAACGCCAGAAGGCTAACCGGTATATGCTTTCTCATCAGGGCAAGGACGCCCAGGGCAAACGCAGTATCGGTTGCCATGGGGATGCCCCATCCAATCTGGGAATCAAGCGACCAGTTGAATAGAGAATAAATCACAGCCGGACAAACCATGCCACCGACGGCGCAGAAAATCAGCATGCGTCGATTCTCAGGTTGAACGAGATCCCCGGCAAGCACTTCCCGTTTGATCTCAAGTCCGATCATAAAGAAAAATATCACCATCAAACCATCATTAATAATGTGTTTGAGTGACGCTCTCAGCGCTAAATCTCCCACAAAAAACCCAATTTGTGTGTGTATCAGATTCTGATAGGTAGACCAATAAGCTGAGTTTGCCCACCACAGGGCAGTAATTGTGGCGACCAGAAGAGATAGACTGGAGGTTGTCTGAGCGCGAATGAAATTCGAAAATGGATCGTGGATAGTTTCCAGACCCCGCTGCAATACATTTTTTGAATCGTCGGTCATCTTAATAAACTGCACAGACTACTGCGAAACAGACTACTACGACGCCGCCGTCGATCATATTTTTACATAACCGCAACGTTTGAGGCGTCGCAATAAAATCAAACAATTTGAATTCACAGCAGGTATTTTCAATCATTTAAAGCACCTAATAAAAATACACCATTTGAGCTATCGTATAACGTAGCGAAACGGGACGTCCTAAACGAACGATTTTCGATCCCGCATCGGATTGGGATCGCCGTGGAGCAGGCAATGACTTTTGTCATGCGGCGTCTCAACCTGAATTTTTGAGTGGCTTGTTTGAAATGCTTTATGTAGATGATGCTGAATATTTGACAAGAAATCATTATCGATGTGATTTACGTCCATCACAATACGTCCATTACAACATGAACGGTTAAAGCCATCTCTGTTACCATTAATGGCCATATATGTAAATCATGGATGGCAACAACAGGGATGAGGTTTGTTAAATACTGCTTTATTCCACCGCGATCAATATATTCCGGTACCGCACCCATACTATAATTTATTGGTTCTCTAAACAACCTCCATGAAGAAAACAATATAACACCTATATAACACCTACAATAAGTAAACTAATTGCAAGATCCATCCAAAGCCATCTCACAAGCCCAAACTCTTTAGTCCACGCATTCTGTCAGGATTTCCAGTTGTGGGATCGAATTTACATCGATCCATTGTTGCAAAAAATCTTCAGTATTAAGACTGCCAAGCGAGCAATGCGGCCTAACTGTTTTGATAACGTTCATCTCGCTGCTTCTGAATACCCACGTAGCGGTAGCTTGAGCGTTGCATCTGCATGGCCGGACAGGCGCGCCGTTGATTGATTTCTTACGGATTTTTCAAGTACGTTACACAGCGTCGGCGCTCCGCCAGACTTACCGCTTGCGCTGTTGACGTCCTTCAGCAGCCAGCACGGCGTCTGATTATTTGCCCTTGAACTGGGGCGCGCGTTTTTCCGCAAACGCACGCGGCCCCTCCCGGGCGTCGTCACTTTTTATGGTGACGGCGTAATTTTCAGCCTCGACCTGATACGCCTCCTCCCACGACAGGGCAAGCGTACGCAATACGGTTTCCTTGGTTTTACGCACCGCCAACGGGCCGTTGGCAGCAATCCGCCGCGCATACCACTCGGCGCGGGCATACACTTCGTCGACCGGCAGCACTTCGTTGATAAAACCCATGCGATAGGCGTCCTGCGCGCTGATTTTGTCAGCGACCAGTAGAAACTGCATGGCCTGACAGTAGGGAATTTGCCGGGCCAGGCGCACTGCCGACCCGCCGCCCGGCATAAAACCCAGGGCGACTTCGTTCACTGCAAAACTGGCCTGTTCGCCAGCAATACGTATGTCGATGGCCTGCAACATTTCAGAGCCAGCGCCAAGACAGGGGCCGTTGATTGCGGCGACGATGGGTTTATAACAGGTCGAATTTTTCAGGGTTGCCGCGGCGGTCAATTTCTGTTCGTCGGCGAGTAGCCGCGCGTCCCATTCGTCCTCCGCGGCGCGTGCTCCGGACAGCAGCGGGATCATGGTCTTCAGATCCGCGCCTGCGGTAAACGCCTCGGTGCCTGCGCCGCTTACCAGCGCAACGCGCACCTCGTCGTCCGCTGCGAAGTCCTGCCAGGCATCCGCCAGACGGCAGATCATTTCCGGACTCATGGCGTTACGTCGTTCCGGGCGATTAAAGGTGATGTACGCAATATGGTCGCGCTTTTCGTACAGTAAAACGGATGCCGACATAACAATTACTCCAGCAGGTTTACCTGACCCAACATACGTCGCCGACTAACTTATCGGACTTGCTTATCCAGTCTGGTTATACAATCTGTTTATGCAACCCGGTGTTCCAGGCGGATGGCCCAACTCAGGCATCCCGATTAAAAGAAAGGATCATTTTTTACGTCAATGCCAAATAGCAGTTTGCCCGCGGGTCGGTACATTTTCGTTTGTACAACGATGTGCGCGCACACCACGTTGATATCTCGCAACAGTCGATCAATGGGGCTGTTCAGATGTATGGCGGTCGATCCGATCAGGTCGTACATTTGTAACACCACTTCGCGCGCCACCCGCGACACCTGCACCAGGCACAGACGAAATAAGGCGCGCTGCTGCTTGCTGATTTCCTCGCCACGGCAAGCGGTATTCCAGATATCTTCGATCACTTCAAATACCCAGGCGCGGACAGAGCGCAAAGAGGCCTCGGCGCGGGCGACAGCTTCGTGAACCTCGCCCTGCTCCTTGAATAAACGATTGCCGGGCTGGATACGTTTGCTTTCGCCGAGGGCATAAACATAGTCGAGGGCGGCCCGGGCAATACCGAGGGGAATAGGCACATGGGCAAACAAAAATAACGCGGGGAACTTGTACAGCGGGCCATCGTGATACGCCGTAAAACTCGCATCGGAGGCATGGGCAGCGGGCACAAACAGATCGGTCATGGTGTAGTCGTGACTGGCGGTGCCGCGCATACCCGAGACCTGCCAGCTGTCGCGTAAAATGTTGACACTGGTCTTGGGCACCATCACCGAGCAAACTTCGGGCATGCCGTTGGCGAGCATCTGGATCTCGCCATTAACCGTGACAAAACAACCCCCGGTGATAACGTCGGCATGCATACAACCACTGCCGAACGACCAGCGACCATTGACCAGAAAGCCGCCCTCTATACGCTCCGCATGACCCCGGGGCGCGTATTGCCCGGCGGAGACCATATCCGGACTCGGAAACAGTTCCCGCGCAGCGGTGGGTTCGATGGTGGCACCAATCAGGCCGCCGATGGCACCAAAGGTACCCAGCCAGCCCACGGAGGCGTCCATCCGGGACAGCTCCTCAAGGAAAATCATTTGCGTCATTGGATCCAGTTCAAGGCCACCCATGGACCTGGGCCAGGAGGCGCGGAACAGGCCCGTGGCGCGCAATGCCTCCACCAGTTCATCGGGCAGGCGACGCTCCGTTTCTATCCAGTCCGCGGCCGCCCTGACCTGCGGCTCGAGCGCTTTGATGCTGTCAAGGAGGGACGAGGGATCACCCTGGGTTTGTGAAGCGCGGCTATCTGCTGCGGTAGGCATTGCTAGTTTTTATCTCCATTAAATGAGTTTGACGTGGACAAGACGTGCAAACAATTACCGCCCTGGTTGGCGGTAACAACAATTTAGCACCGCCTATCACCGCGAATCTGTCACCCCCTAGCACTGTGGGAATTTAAACGCGTAGACGGGGCCCCTTATGCGTCGTCGGAGGTTTCTAATTTATCCTGC
>JBFJKD010000182.1:0-4862 GCA_041635095.1 Porticoccaceae bacterium | reverse complement strand
GGGCGGCGAGATCCGACTTCAGCGCGAGGTGGATCATGCCGAGGATCGCGTTCATCGGCGTGCGTATCTCGTGACTCATGTTGGCGAGGAATTCGCTCTTGATCCGGTTGGCGTTCTGGGCCTCGTCGCGGGCTTCTTCCAGTTCCCGGGTGCGCAGCGCCACCTTTTCCTCGATGCGTGGCATTCAGTGGCGACCAGGATGTACTACGCAGCGCCCGGCAGCTTGCCCTGGACCTCAATATCGACTGGGAAGCTGCCCTTGCCGAACTGGTCGGTGATATTCCAGCCCATCTCGTCGGGCAGGCCATACGCCAAACCCGGCACTGGGGTCGCGACGCAGCCCAGCGCGCCACCACTGGCTTGGCGGACTACGTCAAACACGAAGTGCGCCTGACCCCATCGCCGCTGGAAGTCGACGCATTGTCGACTCAGATTCGACGCCTCGCGGACGACACCGAGCGCCTTGCCGCGCGTCTGGCTCTGTTACAAACCCGCGCGGGAAAAACCGCGCCCAACTTGCACTGACATGTCCAACGCCACGCGCCTGTTCACCATTGCCCGGGTCGCTTTACGTTACCGCCTCGACACTTTTTGCGCGCACACACCCCTGCCCGCGCCAGCACGTATGTTGCTCGCGCTGTTGCGGTTGGTACCTGCACCCCGTGATTCCCGCGGCGTGCGACTACGTCGCGCCCTGGAGGATCTCGGCCCTATTTTTATCAAGTTCGGCCAACTGCTTTCCACCCGCCCGGATTTGATACCCGCCGACATCTGTCAGGAACTGGACCAGCTGCAGGACAACGTACCGCCGTTTTCCAACGCGAAATTTATCGCCATTGTCGAACGGGCACTGGGCAAGCCAGTCGAGCAGGCGTTTCTCAGCTTTGTACGAGAACCGCTGGCCTCCGCCTCTCTCGCCCAGGTGCACGCCGCCGTACTGGTGGACGGGCGCGAGGTAGTGGTGAAGGTGATTCGACCCGGGATTGAAGCAGTTATTCGGCAGGACACCGACCTGTTGCTGGGCGTCGCGCGTCTGGTGGAAAAATACAGCGTCGATGGCCAACGATTACGCCCGGTGGAGGTCGCGGAAAACTACCGGACCACCATTTTTGACGAGTTGAATTTGCAGCGCGAGGCGGCTAACGCTTCTATTTTGCGCCGCAATTTCGAGCACTCGCCAATGCTGTATGTGCCGACCGTGTATTGGCCCTACACCAACGAAAACATGCTGGTCATGGAGCGAATTCACGGCACGCCCGTGACCAAAGTCGCCGAGCTCGCGGCGTGCGGTACAGATTTTAAGGTGCTCGCGGAGCGCGGCGTAGAAATTTTCTTTACTCAGGTGTTTGAACACAACTTTTTTCACGCCGACATGCACCCGGGCAATATTTTCGTCGACACCACGAACCCACGACTGCCTAAATACATCGCCGTCGACTGCGCCATCATCGGTACGCTGTCCGAAGCGGATCAGTATTATCTGGCGCGCAACTTGTTGGCAATTTTTCGCCGCGACTATCGCCAGGTCGCAGAACTGCACGTGCTGTCGGGCTGGGTGCCGGAAGACACGCCGATCAATGAATTTGAAGCCGCTATTCGCACCGTATGCGAACCAATCTTTGAACGACCGTTAAAGGATATTTCCTGCGCACAGATGCTGATCAATCTGTTTCGCACCGCGCGGCGTTTTAACACCGAGATACAGCCGTCACTGGTGTTATTGCAAAAAACGCTACTGAATATCGAGGGCCTGGGCCGACAGCTTTATCCCGATCTGGATTTATGGGCCACTGCCCACCCGTTTATGGAGCGCTGGCTGAAAAAACGCCTGCACCCAAGCGCCCTGCTGGCAACCTTAAAACGTCACGGACCGGAATGGCTGGAGCAATTTCCCCAGGTACCGCAACTGCTATTTCAGGCCGTGCAGCAAATCAAACATCTCGATCAAACCGTTAACGCCCAGGCTCGACCGCCCACGCCACTGCGGCATCGAAAATATCTGCGCTGACTCGGCGCCGCAAGCCTGGGTATGGGGTTAGGTTCTGCATATAGCCTGTGGCAGCCAGTCATCGCGCAGATGCCCACCGCCAGCCTGCTACTCGTGGCGATTGGCGCGCTGTTGTTACTGCTTCGATGATACTGTCATAATTCTCGTCACTACCCAGCGCAGCGCGCAACGAGACTGACCTATGACCGACAATAAAACGGATTTTCTCGATGCGGTCGCCTGGAATGCCGACGGCCTCGCCCCCGCCATCGCCCAGGATGCCGCCAGTAAACGGGTGCTGATGATGGCCTGGATGAACCGCGAGTCGCTGGCTCTCACCGTTGCCGAGGGTCGGGCCGTCTACTGGTCCCGCTCCCGGCAGAAATTGTGGCGCAAGGGGGAATCCTCCGGACACGTGCAAACCATCCGGGAGATCCGCCTCGATTGCGATAACGATGTAATTTTACTCAGTGTGGAGCAGGTAGAGGGCATCGCCTGCCACACCGGGCGCCAGGCGTGCTTTTACCGGGTGTTAAAGGGTGGACAGTGGCAAAGCGTTGATCCGGTGTTGAAAGATCCGGGGGATACGGCCAGCAAAGGTGCAGCCGACGGTGAGCGGAACAATAACCATGAATGAATAACCATGAATGATAAGTTAACCACAAACGATATTCTGCAGCAGCTCACCTTGATTCTGGAAGAGCGTAAAACAGGTAATCCGGAACAGTCCTACGTTGCCAGTTTGCACGCCAAAGGACTGAACAAAATACTCGAAAAAGTTGCTGAAGAGTGTGCCGAGACACTGTTGGCCGCAAAGGACGCCGCCGTCAGTGGCGAGCGTGAAAACCTTATCTACGAAACCGCCGACCTGTGGTTTCACACGCTGGTAATGCTGTCTCACTTGGGGGAGAATGCGCAAGCCGTACTGGCGGAGTTAAGTCGCCGTTTCGATATTTCCGGGCTGGATGAAAAAGCCAGCCGCAGTAAAAACTAGCGGAGAAAATTATGGGACTGGGTGGTATTAGTATCTGGCAGCTGCTGATCATTCTGGTGATCGTGATGTTGATTTTCGGCACCAAGCGCCTCAAAAATATGGGCGGTGACCTGGGCGGCGCTATCAAGGGCTTCAAACAGGCTGTGACCAGCGACGACGACAAAACCGAAGAAACGGACGAGACCGCCGCGAACAAAACTGCGGACGCCGCAAAAACCACCGCTCAAGGTGACGCCGACAAAACCTCCTGAACACGACGACGCCAATTCAAGGGCCGCTAGCGGCCAGGTTCCCGACCGATGTTTGATGTGGGTTTTTCTGAAATTGTGCTGATCGCCGTGGTCTGTTTGATTGTCATCGGACCCAAGCGATTGCCGGAAACCGTGCGCTTTCTCGGCTTCTGGCTCGGTCGCATTCGACGCAGCCTGAGCAACGCCCGCGCCGAGATGGAACGGGAGTTTGGTCTCGATGAGATTCGCCGCGACCTGCACAACCAAGAGCTATTGCAACGTCTGGAAGACGAACGGAAACAGGTAGAACGGGCGTTTAACAAGACCAACAAGACGAGCCAGGGACTGTCCGAATCGGGGGCGCAATCTTCCTCAACCGCTTCTGGTAACACGGACGCTACCGATTTCGACGATTATTCAGACGCCGAAATCACCCGCACGACTGCCGCTACGCCGCCCGACGCTACGGCAGAAGAACCCCGCGACCAACTGAGCCACGAGCCCACGCCCGGTGCTGCGGACAAGGACAAGCCCTGATTCATGAACGATTCCGTCCCCGAAGCTGACCAGCGGCAACCGATGGTAACGCACCTGATTGAGCTGCGCGATCGCCTGCTGCGCGTCCTGGTGATTGTCGGTTTGCTGTTTGTGGGTATGTTCCCGTTTGCCAATAAGTTATACACCTTCGTCTCGGAGCCGTTACGGGTTTACCTCCCCGAAAATGCCACCATGATTGCCACCGAGGTGGCATCGCCCTTTTTAACGCCGTTCAAATTAACCATGGTGCTGGCCGTATTCGCCGCCATGCCGTTTATTCTCTATCAGGCGTGGGCCTTTATCGCGCCGGGCCTGTATCGCAAAGAACGCCACATCGTGCTGCCGATCATGGCTTCGAGCGTATTACTCTTTTATGGCGGCATGGCGTTTGCCTACTATGTGGTTTTCCCGCTGGTATTTGGTTTCTTCACCAGTGTTGGCCCGGCAGATGTGGCGGTGATGACGGATATCTCCAAGTATCTGGATTTTGTGTTGAAATTGTTTTTTGCCTTCGGCATCGCATTCGAGATACCCATCGCCACTGTTATCCTGATCTGGACGGGGGTGATTACGCCGGACAAGCTCGCCAACAAGCGGCCATACGTGGTAGTGGGCTGTTTCGTGATCGGTATGCTACTGACCCCCCCCGATGTGATTTCGCAGGCGCTACTGGCGATCCCCATGTGGCTATTGTTCGAGGTTGGTGTCTTTTTTGGTCGTATGATTCATCAGCGCGCCGACTCTGAGCTCGACGACGACTCCGACGAGGGTGATGGGAACCTGCACGACGATGATAAGATCGATAGGGCGTAGAAGCTTTTACTCAAAGACAGTTGCAGACCGTTGACCGTTGAAAGTTGAAAAAAGATGCGTCGACGAAACAGCATGCTTTTATATGAACTCTGATATGAATTGGCCTCAACTTGAATTAGTTTCATCTTATATCTGGCATTACCCCCCCGAATCCCCGTTTGGGATGCGTGGCTTCCGCCGCCAGCCAATTCCTTTCCGATATTGGCGCTAAACAATTTTTCCGATCTCCTCCGCACCAGAGGCATCACATATTTTGCCAGGCAACCAACGGTTTACCTCGCTGGCGCGCCGTTGTAACATC
>JBFJKD010000181.1:0-4900 GCA_041635095.1 Porticoccaceae bacterium | reverse complement strand
CCGCGACGCCATCCGTGCCCATGGCATGTTGCTCGTGGTTGGCGCCCTCGTAATGGGGCATGCCGTGATCCGCGGAAAATGGGTGGTCGACCCCGTGAAAGTGGATGGTATGGGGCAGGTAGTGGCTATTTTCCAGAACCACCGTGACCCGATCTCCCTGCTCGACACGGATTACCGGCGCCGGCGGGCGTAGTAGTGGATTGGCCTTGCGGGTTTCGAAATTTTCCGTGGACATACCAAACGACTTGGGGGCGAATACCCACATACCGGGCTCGACGCCGGGGGCGATGGCAAAGGTCGTAACCGGTGCCGGAATATCCGGCGACTGGCCGTTGAGTTCCACCACTTCCAGTTTTATGGTGATTTCGTCGGGATCGCCGTCGCCGTCGAGATCTTCGCCCATAATCACCGTGTCGGGCATCAATCCGGAGTTCAGCAGGGTACTTTGCGCCACCTGGTTAGTGCCACGGGTCACGGCAGCGACCAGATAGGGATTGTCCGGCACGCAGCCAGCCGCCGGTTCGATGACCACTCCTTCGATGGTTTGTCCATCTCGCCAACCGAGAATATCCGGTGGACAAATTTCCTCCGTGGCGGGCAGTGCATAGTCCTCACTGGTCGGCGCATAGCGGTAGCCGTCTGCACCAAACCAGTTATAGGTGGCGACGCGCCACTGGTGTGGGACCCAGGCGGTGGGTGCGGTGAGGCAGGCTACGGCGAGCAGTGCCAGCGCGACAGGAATGCGCAGATGCGTTGCGTTAATCTTCATCAATCGTTCCGCTGTGGTCGAGCATCTGGTGAAAGGCGTGGGCGATTCAAACTGGAACCGCTGATTCTGAATCAGGATCCACACCGGCGGGGCACAGGTTAGCCTAGATAGGGGGGCTTGTCATGACATGGGGAAGGCGTAAACAGACGCTCGGCAGCGCATCAACTGCAAACTTCGATGATACGAATTGATGGCGCGGGACAGGGCCGCGCGCCGCAGTCGGATTCAGAAAGTCGTGAGGTGAGACTTAATGTTCGACAAAGGCCCGTTCGATCACATATTGGTGGTATTCCCCGTGGCGCGACTCCCGAAAGCCCCGTTCATTCAGGATCGCGGTTAGATCCTTGAGCATAGCCGGACTGCCGCACAGCATAAAACGATCGTCCGCAACGTTGGGTTTAGGCAGGCCAAGGTCCAGAAATAGTTTGCCACTGGTGAGCAGGGTGGATATGCGTCCCTGATGCTCGAACGGCTCCCGGGTTACGGTCGGGTAGTAGATTAATTGTTTGTTGACCTGTTCCCCAAGCAGCTCATTGTTGGGTAGCTCGTGGCGGATAAAGTCTTTGTAGGCCAGCTCCGACACGTGACGTACGCCATGCACCAGCACGATCTGTGAAAATTTTTCGTAGATATCGGGATCCTTGATAATACTGATAAACGGCGCCAACCCCGTACCTGTGGCGAGTAGATACAGACGCTTTCCAGCCAGCACGTTATCCGCCACCAGTGTTCCTGTGGGTTTGCGGCTGACCAGAATCTGATCGCCGACCTGTAGCTTCTGCAGGCGCGAGGTGAGAGGACCATCCGGCACCTTGATGCTGAAAAACTCCATTTCGTCTTCGTAATTGGCGCTGGCGATGCTGTAGGCGCGCAGTAACGGTCGCTCGCCGTTATCGAGACCAATCATGGTGAAGTGGCCATTTTTAAAGCGAAATCCCGGGTCGCGGGTGGTGGAAAAACTGAACAATCGGTCATTCCAGTGATGGACGCGGGTAACTCGTTCGCGATTCAGGTTAGTCATGGCAATTTGGCACCTGTTAAAAGGGTAATAAACATAGCTAGTACTCTGGCTGGAAAAGAATAACGCCTTCCGCTATATTTGTTAAACCGGTAATATAAGTTATTTTAATCGGAAAAACAGGTTATGCGTTACAGTTTACGGCAATTACAGGTATTTATCGCGGCGGCCCACTACGAAAACATTACGCGCGCCGCCGAGAGCCTGGCAATGTCCCAGTCCGCTGCGAGCAGCTCCCTGCGGGAAATGGAGCAGCAGTTCGACATTCAGCTCTTCGACCGTATCGGCAAGCGCCTGCAGATTAGTGAGCTGGGTCGCCTGGTGCTGCCGCGGGCGCAGGCTCTGATGGCACAGGCACAGGAGCTGGAGTTTACGCTGTCGGATAACGCCGAAGTGGGCGAACTCAATGTGGGCGCCACCCTGACCATTGGCAATTATCTGGCGGTGGGCATTATGGCGGAATTAATGGTTCGCCAACCGGGCGCCAGGGTAAATTTGCAGGTCGCCAACACGGCGGCGATTGTGCGCAAGGTGGTGGACTTTGAGCTGGACGTGGGGCTTATCGAAGGGGAGCTACAGCGCCCCGAGCTGGAATTAATCCCCTGGCGAGACGACGAGCTGGTGGTGTTCTGTGCGCCGCAACACCCACTTGCTGGACGCCGACGACTGACCGATAAAGATCTACTGGCCGCTACCTGGATTGTGCGCGAACCGGGTTCGGGTACGCGGCAGACCTTTGATCGGGCCATGCATGGTTTATTGCCAGATCTGAAGTTGCTACTGGAGTTGCAGCATACCGAGGCCATCAAACGGGCAGTGGAAGCGGGGCTCGGCATCAGTTGTCTGTCGCGCGTGGCGATGAAGGAAGCTTTTCGGCGCGGTAGCCTGGTGCCACTGGCCGTTCCCCACCGGGACTTTACCCGGCGCTTTTATTTTGCCTTGCATCGACAGAAATATCGCACCGAGGGCATTAATCAATGGCTTGCACTGTGTCGCGAGGCAGTTTGACCCGGTTGCTGTAACCGATGCTGCCGGATCTTTCGGCGCGTTCAATCCAGACCGAGAAAGCGCAGGGCGTTACCCGAATGCATTAGTTTCAGCTGGGCGTCACTCAACTCGAGTTCCTGCAGGCGTTTGCCGGGGTGTTGTTCGCGGATAACAAATGGGTAGTCCGTCCCCACCAACAGGCGTTCAACACCGAACAGGTCAATCAGATACTTCAGGGCGGGGGTGTCGTACACCAGCGTGTCGTAATAAATTTGACGCGCCAGTGTCAACGGCGAGGTTGCGAACATGCCGTCCCCCATGGTGCGCCAACCGTGCAGCATGCGTGGCAACACCAGGCCAAAGCCGCCACCACCGTGACTGAACGCAATACGCAGATCGGGATAGCGCGTTAGCATGCCACCACAAATCAACGAGGCCACCGCCAGAGCGTTTTCATTGGGAAATGCTACCAGCGCCGCCATACCCGGTGGGCCTATCACCCGCTCGATCCCCGCGGGGTGCAGAGCGTGTACAAAAATGGCGAGATCCTGTTCCACGGCGGCGGCAAACACCGGCTCAAAAAATGGATCGCCAATGGGTCTGCCATTGATATTGGTGCCGACCTCAATGCCCAGTAATCCGTAGTCGGCTTTCAGGCGCGCCATTTCCCGCGCGGCCAGCGCGGGATCCTGCATGGGGACCATGCCCAGTCCGTAGAAGTGCTCGGGCGCGCTGTTTACCATTGAGGCAATTGTTGTATTGATGTGGTGACACATGCGTAGGGCATCGTCGACCTCGAACCAGTAGGACAGTAGTTCCGGCATGGGAGACAGCACCTGCCGCTCGACGCCTTCGGCGGCCATATCTTTTAAACGCTCGCCAGTGTGCCAGCAGTGGTGGCTGACTTCGCGAAACGTTTTACCGTCGATCACTACCGCGCGATGGTGGGGTTGGCTACAACTGGCCATACCGGGCCACGGGGTCGCGGGGTTATTGCCGCCGTAGGAAGGAAACGACTCGGGAACGATATGGGTGTGGACATCGATAATCACGGCAGGTGCCTGGCTTAGAAAAATCGGATGTGGAGTACTGGAATTTCCGTCTGTTAGTGCGCTACAGCATGGTGCTGCCGCCGTTGACACTGATCACCTGACCGGTAACAAACGAAGCTTCAGGGCTGGCGAGAAAGCTGACAACGGCGGCCACTTCGTGCATTTCCGCAGGACGTCCCTTGGGAATAACGCTGATAAATTTTTCGTACATCGCGGGCATATCCGCGCGAATATTATCCACCTGTGGGGTGCGCACCGCACAGGGCGCGACGGCATTGAAGGTCAACCGGCTGTGGGCGTATTCCCGCGCCAGTCCAGTGATAATGCCGTGCACGCCACCCTTGGCGGCGTTGTACGCGGCGTGATCCCACAGCCCGTTGCGCACCGAGTCCGCGCCGATGTTGATAATACGGCCGTAATTTTGTTCGAGCATGGTCGGCAACACCGCGCGGCAACCCCAGATAGCGGTCCACAAATTGCGGTTAATGGTGGTTTCCAGAGTCTCCGGTGTGTGTTCCAGAAACGGCCGAATCACGCCACCACCCGCATTGTTGACTAATATATCCACCTTGCCGAATGCGCTGAGTGTCGCCGCGACTAGTCGTTCGTTGGCGTCCTGGGCACACAAATCACCAACGCAGGTTTCCACGGTCACGCCGTGCTCCGCACTAATTTCCAGCGCTGTGGCGCGTAGAGCTTCGTCGTTCATGTCCCCCAGCATCAGATCGGCGCCACGGCGCGCGAGGTCGAAGGCAATGGCGCGACCAATACCCTGAGCGCCGCCGGTGACAATGGCGACCTGCTGGTCGAGTGACTGCGGCTGGTTCATAGTTTTTTGCCGAGTAATTGTGGCTGCGCGGGCAGGATATCGCCGGCGCTGGCAAAATTGGGCTTGGGCATGCCGCCCCAATAATCTACGGAATCGGGACGGGGTTCCAGGAGGCGCGGTTTACGCGGATCCTGTTCCGGAAATTCTTCCATACCGAAACTGTATTCCAGCGTCATGCCGTCGGGTTCCAGAAAGTAGTAAAAAATACTGCCCGATGGCGGGTGGCGACCGGGGCCAAATACAAT
>JBFJKD010000180.1:0-4907 GCA_041635095.1 Porticoccaceae bacterium | reverse complement strand
TTAAACAACTGCTCCACATCGGCCTCCCCCAACACCAGTGGGAGCAGCCCATTCTTAAAGCAATTGTTATAAAAGATATCCGCATAGCTGGGCGCAATAATCACCCGAAACCCGGCATCCGCCAGAGCCCACGGAGCATGCTCGCGGCTTGATCCACAGCCAAAATTGCGCCTGGCCAACAGGATCGACGCCCCCTGATAACGTGGCCAGTTGAGGGGGAATTCCTGGTTTAAAGGGCGTTTGCTCGCATCCTGCCCAGGTACTCCGTGATCCAGATAACGCAGCTCGTCAAATAAATTGGGGCCAAACCCGCTGCGTTTAATCGATTTCAAAAACTGCTTGGGAATAATCATATCCGTATCGACATTGGCGCGATCCATGGGCGCCACCAGACCCCGGTGTACAGTCAAGGGCATCATACGTCAGATCCATTTTTCATCCACTCTCGCACATCGACAAAATGGCCCGCCACAGCGGCCGCCGCGGCCATGGCCGGACTCACCAGGTGAGTTCGTCCACCCTTGCCCTGACGTCCCTCAAAATTGCGGTTAGAGGTCGAAGCACAGTGTTCGCCTTCGCCCAATTTATCCGCATTCATGGCCAGGCACATGGAACAACCCGGCTCGCGCCACTCCAGACCGGCATCCAAAAAAATGCGATGCAGCCCTTCGGCCTCTGCCTGCACTTTCACCGCCTGGGAGCCGGGAACGACCATGGCCTGTTTGACGGAACCGGCCACTTTGCGACCGCGCACCACATCCGCAGCCGCGCGCAAATCCTCCAACCTGGAGTTCGTGCAGGAGCCGATAAACACGCGGTCCACGTGAATTTCCGTTATCGGCATGCCGGCACTTAAACCCATGTATTGCAGCGCCCGCTGCATACCTTCCCGTTTGCCACTATCCGTTTCAGCAGCCGGATCCGGCACCGAAGATCCCACCGGCACCACCATTTCTGGAGAGGTTCCCCAACTCACCTGAGGCTCGATATGTTCGCCACGCATTTGTACAACCGAGTCGAAAACTGCGTTCTCATCGCTAACCAGCGTGCGCCAATAATCGACCGCCCGCGGCCAATGTTCCGCCTGCGGTGCATAACGGCGACCCTGGACATAATTAATCGTCACCTCATCCACCGCCACCATACCCACCCGGGCGCCGGCCTCGATGGCCATATTACACACCGTCATCCGGCCTTCCATGGTCATATTGCGCAGTACTTCACCACCAAACTCAATGGCATAGCCGGAGCCACCCGCCGTACCGATCTTACCAATCACCGCCAGCACCAGATCTTTTGGAGTAACACCCACCCCCAATTTGCCGTCTACCCGCACCAACATGTTCTTCATTTTTTGCGCGATCAGACATTGGGTTGCAAGCACGTGTTCCACCTCGGAGGTTCCTATGCCATGGGCAAGGGCCCCCAACGCGCCGTGGGTGGCCGTGTGGGAATCCCCGCATACCACGGTCATGCCAGGCAGGGTCGCGCCCTGTTCCGGCCCGATAACATGCACGATGCCCTGCCCCGGATCGTTAATCTTGTGCTCCACAATTCCGTATTCGTCGCAGTTGTCATCCAGTGTCTGTACCTGCAAGCGCGATATCTCGTCGGCAATGGCGCTAACGCCCCCAGCGCGCTCCCGTGCATCGGTGGAAACATTATGATCCGGGGTTGCCAGATTCGCGTCGACTCGCCAGGGTTTGCGCCCCGCCATGCGCAGACCTTCGAATGCCTGGGGAGATGTCACCTCGTGTAACAGATGGCGATCAATATAGATGAGCGCCGAACCGTCGGCGCGCTGCTCCACCAGATGCGCATCCCAGAGCTTGTCGTACAATGTTTTTCCAGCCATGTGGACCTCCAATCGCTACAGCAGCTAATTACCACGAATTTTAGGGCCAACCTATAAATAAAACAAATTCATATTTTCTATAATTTACATTCCATATTAGAATTTGATAATATTTATTGATGGATACTCAATCACTGCAAGCCTTTATTGCCGTTGCCGAAACAGGATCGTTTTCGGAGGCGGGCACGCGCATTCACCTCACGCAACCGGCAGTTAGCAAGCGCATCGCCGTACTGGAAAACCAACTGAATTGTCGCCTGTTTGATCGTATTGCGCGCACGGTACAGTTGACCGAGTCGGGCCTGGCACTATTACCGAGGGCTCAGGCCATAGTACAGGCGCTGGACGAGACGCGGCGGGCAATTCGCGACATCTCCGGGCAGGTGGCGGGCAGTCTGAGCATCGCCATCAGTCACCATATCGGTCTGCATCGCCTGCCGCCGGTACTGAAAGAATTTTCCAGTCGACACCCCGCAGTGGTGTTAAACGTTGATTTTATGGATTCCGAGATAGCCTACGAAGCCGTTCTGCAAGGCCAGTTTGAAATTGCGGTAATTACCCTCGCACCTACCACCCATTCTAAAATTCTGGCACGGGAAATTTGGCCCGATCCGCTACAGTTAATAGTAGCCGATGACCATGCCTTAGCGGACAGGAAGTCTGTTGAATTGAAACGGCTCAGCGATTTTCAGGCTATTTTGCCCGACATGAAAACCTATACAGGGCGAATGATTGCCAAATGTTTTGCGGACCACGGCTGCGTACTCAATGCGCATATGGTGACCAACTATCTCGAAACCATCAAAATGATGGTCTCTGTGGGCCTGGGGTGGAGTATCCTGCCCGCCGCCATGGTGAATACCAGGGAAGAACGGGGCAACCTGGTCACGCTTGAATGTAAAGATTTAACGTTAAGTAGACGTTTGGGTTACATCCACCATCGGGACAAATCGTTGTCCAACGCCGCTACGGCTTTTTTACGCCTGCTCGAAGGATATGCGAATGTTTAACCAGCGTTACACTGGCGCCAGAAAAAGAAACACGTGTCCCTGCCCATTTGCCTGCTCGCCATGTACGGCCGAGCACAACGCTTTTATAGGTGCTCGGCCACACATCTCGCCACCAAATCCCGACAGTGCTGCGTAGATGCTGCAACCGACGTTGCTGGCCAGCTTCTATCCCTACATGCACTTTGCGTCCTTGGCCGCCATTTTGTTACTGCTAATATTATTATCTGGCGCTGCACGACCGTTACACGACAACTTTATATCGATTAGCGAGCGCCCTCCCAGTATTATCCCAGGCAAATCAAAATGTTCTACTGGTCACCATCGAACAGCACCGCCGCCAATTTGAACTACGCAACCTCACCCTACGGATCAATCTGTTACAGGCTCTGACCAAACGCCAAACAGGCGGATGGCTTGGAGCGGCCAAAAAATAAACGGGGGACATGTTGTGGCCGAAACCGAGCATTTACTGCCCAACGCCCCGTTACAATGGCGTGAAGATCGCCCCTGTGCACTAAAATTTGACGACGGCTATTTTTCAGCCGAAGGTGGTATTGCCGAAGCTCACTACGTTTTCGTCGACCAGAATCAACTCGCGACGCGCTGGAAAAATTTATCGGGCGATAAATTTTTCACCATCGGTGAAACCGGGTTTGGCGCTGGTCTTAACTTTTTAAGCGCTGCGAAACTTTGGTGTGAGATCGCGCCCGACGGCGGAACGTTGCACTTTATTTCCGCTGAAAAGTATCCGCTGCGCCGGGATGATCTAAAAAGAATACTCGCGGCCTGGCGGGAGCAATTACCTCTCGCCGACCTGCTTATCGATAATTATCCGGCCCCCGTGCCGGGTTTTCACCGCCTCAGCTGGGCCGGCTGCAACATCCGCCTAACCTTGTTATTCGGGGACGCGACGCAATGTTTTAAACAACTGTGCGCCACCGACCACCCCCTGTTCCAGGATCGTTCGCGCCCGATAGACGCTTGGTTTCTGGACGGTTTTGCACCGGCGAAAAACCCGTCCATGTGGAGTCCCGAACTGTTTGCGACCCTTGCCCGCCTGAGTGCTGAAAACACGACGTTCAGTACGTTTACTGCCGCGGGGCACGTTAAACGTGGACTCGCGGAAGTTGGCTTCGAGGTACACAAAGCGCCTGGATTTGGACGTAAAAGGCATATGCTGAAGGGATCTATGCTGGCCCGGCCCAACGCCACGCCGCAAAAACTAAACGCACCATTGGTCAACTCGCCACCCTCGCCACCCTCCCCAGACATGGCAACTCGCCGACGGCGGCGTGTCGCAGACCAAACACCCTGGTACCTGCCAGCGCACAGATACTCACACCCACAAAAACCAGGCACCGCAAAACAGGCCATTGTTGTTGGCGGTGGCATTGCTGGTTGCACCAGCGCCGCCGTACTCGCGCAGCGGGGTTGGCGGGTGACACTGCTGGAGCGCAACAACGCTCTGGCCGCCGAGGCGTCCGGAAATCCCCAGGCGATTATTTACCCTAAACTGTCACTGCAACACTCGCCGCTGTCGCGCTTTAATCTCCTGGCACTGCTATTCGCCAGTCGGTTTTACCAAACGTTCTGGCAACAATCTGGTTTTGGTGTTCGTAGCGGGGTAATCATTCTTGGCGAAACGTCCTCGCAGTTGACAGTTTTTCGGCAATTGGCGGCGCTGTACGCGGGCGCTCCCGAGTTAGTACGCTATGTCGAGGGCGATCAGCTCGCGGTGGTGAGCGGACTTACCTTGGGAACCCCGGGCGGGCTGTTGTTCCCGGCCCTCGGCTGGATCAAACCGAGCGCCCTGTGCAATGCCCTTTGCGCGCACAACAACATTCGTGTCATCAACGCCTCGGTGAACGACCTGGGCCACGCCGCAGATGGCTGGACGGTGGTCGATAACCAGCGCCGTACATTAGCCACCGCACCGGTCGTGATCCTCGCGGCCGGTATGGCAACGAAACGCTACGCACAGACACAACAACTGCCTTTAAAAGCCCTGCGCGGCCAAATAACGCTGGTTCCCGCCACGGCCG
>JBFJKD010000179.1:0-4909 GCA_041635095.1 Porticoccaceae bacterium | reverse complement strand
TTGTGCCATGGTGTGCTCCTTCGAAATTATCAGGGATGATCAAGGAATATTATGTGCCGTGGCGCAGCGGCGTCAGTCCGACCTTCTGTTTAAGCGGTCGAGCACGCTGCGCGCCTCGGCTACGATGTCGGCTATCACTTCGGCAGCAGGTTTTACGGACCGTATCAGGCCCGCTCCCTGCCCAGCGGGCAGGGAGCCGTTGTCCATGTCGCCCAGCAGTCGTCCGCGGTGGGCGGCCGGGGCGCCGACGTGCTGCAACTGCAGGGGGACCGGTTCGATATCCTGTTCTCTACCACGCCAGGAACGGGTAAATTGATTGTCGATCAGGCGGCAGGGCTTGCCGCTATGGCAGCGGCTAACGACGGTGCTATCCACCCCCATCGCTGCGATCTTTTGACCATAGTTAGGGTGGGCGTGGGCTTCGGTTGTGGCGATAAAGCGGGTGCCCATCCACACCCCCTGGGCACCGAACGCGAGCGCTGCTACCAGTCCGCGGCCATCCACCAGGCCACCACCGGCTACCACCGGCACCTGCACCGCGTCGACTACCGCTGGTACCAGGGTCGCGGTGGCGATGGTTCCCACGTGGCCGCCGCCTTCGCTACCCGAGGCGATGATGGCATCCACGCCCGCGGCAGCGAGAGTTTTCGCCTGCGCGACCGAACCCACCACGGACATGACGAACATACCCCGCCGGTGGGCTTCGTCCACGAACCCCGCCGGGTTGCCCAGGCCGGAAATTAAGACGGGAATTTTTTCCTCGAGGCAAACATCTATCTGCGCCTGGACATTTTTGCCGTAGGCAATGGTTTCTGCGTCGGTAACTTTGGGTTTGCCAAACAGGATGTCGACCCCAAAGGGTCGCGCCGTGAGTGTGCGGGCGATACGAATTTCAGTGCGCAGTTCGTTCGCGCTCATGTAGCCCGCGCCGATCACGCCAAGCCCACCGGCACGGGACACCTCGCCCGCCAGCTTGCCCGTGGCGATAAGGCCCATTCCGGCCTGAATAATCGGATAGCGAATACCCAGAAGTTTGCACAGCGGTGTGGATAGCACGGGTAATGCCCCTGTTACCTCAATCCTTCGGTAGTTAATCAATCCTTTGGCAGTTAAACGGGTATGCCCGTCGTTTATAATCAGCACGCTAAGATAAAAGATTATGTGCGCTAACCCAAGTAAAAGTTTTTCTCGGCGCCCGATATCGATGTCGTACGGGAAACAATTTTGGTAACCTGCGCGCGGGAGTCGGCCGGGCGATCGCTGTTCGTTGGCACGGGATATCGCGATAGCGGTAACCTTGGTCAGCGGGGGGAGGAAAGTCCGGGCTCCACAGGGCAGGGTGCCAGGTAACGCCTGGGAGGCGCGAGCCTACGGAAAGTGCCACAGAAAATATACCGCCGATGGCCGCAGCAGCAATGCCGCGCGCACAGGTAAGGTTGAAATGGTGCGGTAAGAGCGCACCGCACGACTGGCAACAGGCGTGGCAGGGTAAACCCCACCCGGAGCAAGACCAAATAGGAATCCATTGGCGCGGCCCGCGCTGGATTCGGGTAGGTTGCTTGAGGCTCGCGGTGACGCGAGTCCCAGAGGAATGATCGTCCTCGACAGAACCCGGCTTACAGGCCGACTCCTTTTTTTCCCGTCCTTACTTCGCTGTGTAATGCAGTGCGTCCCGCAACGTCTTCGCAACGACGCCGCAGGGCGCGAACGTGCTACCAGTTTTTGCGCTGCTGGGTTCACATCCGTATACCTATTCTCATGCCATGATCGATCAGTTGACCGACGCGGTCACCCAGCTGATCTTTGCCGATCTGACCAACGCTACTGGATCGCCCCACGATTCCGGCTGTGGCTTTGCCGCCACCAATGGGCGCCTCGACGGAGGCGCTTTCAGCTCCGTCGGTTATCAGTTCTGTAGGAGAGGCATCCTGGTAGGTGCCAGTGTTCATCAGGCGCTAACCGCTAACAACAGTCGTCAGGCCGGTCAGGAAGTGGAGGGCGACGCCAGGGGGCTGCCCGCCTATTTCGCCCACGCCTTCGCCCGCAACTGGAAAGTGAACGGCATAGTGAGTTATTTTCGCACCGAGCTCGATTACACCAACCGACAGCTGTGCACCGTCCGTAGCGCGGAGAATGAGGTTGAGACGCTGGCGGTAAAGGTGTGGGTTCGCTCAGTGCGCGTACAACCCTCTGTGATGGGGATGGTGGACAGTCGGCTCGCCTGGAACGATGAAACCTTAACTGCTCACTACCAGTCGCTGGATAATGTCACCATTTATGCGGATCTGGATGAACCCGAAGCCACCAACGTTTTGGGCCGCGCCGGGTTAAAAGTACGCATGAACACTATTGCTATGGACTTTAACGTGCGCAACGATGATGGCTTTGACGGTAACTCGGCACAGAGCTGGGCGCCGGGTTTGTCCGTGCATCTGTTGTTCTGAACCCCATTCGTTTTGACGCCATTGTTTTTTGCCGGGACGCTGTCCGGAGCTGTCGCCGCCACAGTTTCGTCAGGTAAAAAAATTTGTTGCTTCCCGCTTTTCTTCGCTGGCACGGATTTGGCGGCTCTCTTT
Source organism: Porticoccaceae bacterium (assembly GCA_041635095.1). Lineage (GTDB taxonomy): Bacteria > Pseudomonadota > Gammaproteobacteria > Pseudomonadales > Porticoccaceae > JBFJKD01. The sequence goes on along the minus strand of JBFJKD010000179.1, from coordinate 2,333 downwards.
TTTCCCACTGGCGGCCGGATTTAGCGGTGCACGCCACCCTCGATGGTGACCATCGGGCTAATTTTTTTGTATCTTTCAGATGGAAAGACGTATTTCCCATAAAGTTGACAGGATTTATAGCAAAATCATCTTGTTATTAAAGTAATACATTAAGTTACGATTTTACTAACATGTTTTTGTTTGATAAATAAATTTACACCGTTCTTTCTAGTCGCGCTTTTGTCGTAACTTCCTGAGTTTTAGAGAAATTTTCCCCTGTTTTGTGTATCAGCTGCCTTGACTTTGGCGGTTTCTGAAATATAGTGTCGCTATGTGGGAAAAAGTGGGGAAAAGTGGTTTTTACCTCCTGCTCCACTCATAACAAAACTCCGGGAGCGGTGTGTGTTTCGAGGCAGTAGCGAAATTAATATGGACGCCAAAGGGCGCATGGCGATTCCCGCGCGGTTTCGCGATGCCCTGATGTCTCAGGGTGGGGCGCTGGTCGCCACCATCGACACCCAGGACGCCTGCCTGTTTATTTACCCCATGCCGGAATGGGAAAAAATCGAGAGTCAAATCGCCAAATTACCTACGTTTAACCCAGATACGCGGCGCCTGCAGCGACTGTTGATTGGCCACGCGCGGGAAATGGAGCTGGACAGCAATGGTCGTGTACTGATGCCCCCGGAGTTGCGCGACTACGCCCAGCTCGAAAAAAAGGTGGTGCTGGTGGGGCAGAGTCATCGATTTGAGCTATGGAGTCTCGATAACTGGAACGCCAAACGCGAGGAATGGTTGGCGGAAGCCGCTGGAGAATTGGTAATACCCGCAGAAATGCAGTCCCTGTCCCTGTGATCAGCTAGGGGAGTGGCCATGCCAAAATCGGTCGACCACAGGACCGTACTGTTGCAGGAAGCCGTGCTGTCGCTGGTGACGGACCGCGATGGTTTTTACATCGATGGCACTTTTGGCCGCGGTGGTCACAGCGCGGCAATCCTGGATGTGTTGTCCGCCGAGGGGCGTTTGTTAGCGGTGGACAAGGACCCAGATGCCTGTGCGGTGGGCGTGCGGCGTTTTGCTGAGGATCGACGTTTTGAGATGGTGCACGGATCGTTCGCTGAGTTAGCGGTGCGCCTTGAGCAGCGCGGCCAGCAAGGAACAGTGGCCGGCGTGTTACTGGATCTGGGCGTTTCCTCGCCACAGCTGGATGACCCCAATAGAGGTTTTAGTTTTAGCAAGGATGGCCCCCTCGATATGCGAATGAATAGCGCGGCAGGTATCAGTGCGGCGCAATGGCTGGCCACAGCGGCTGAGCAGGATATTGCGCGGGTACTCAAAGAGTACGGCGAGGAAAAGTACGCGCGGCGCATGGCGCGCGCGATTGTCGCGGCGCGCGGGCACAGTGCTATTACCACCACCAGTGCGCTGGCCCACATTATTTCTACCGCCAATCCGGCCTGGGAAAAGGGCAAGCACCCGGCCACCCGGGCGTTCCAGGGTATCCGTATTTTCATTAATCGCGAGCTTGAGGATCTACAGATTTTTCTGCCGCAGGTGCTCGACCTGCTGCGGGTCGGGGGGCGGCTGGTGGTGATCAGTTTCCACTCCCTCGAGGATCGCATCGTAAAGCACTTTATTCGGGATCACGAACGTCCCGTGGTGCCGCGCGGCATACCGGTTTTTGAGCGCGATATCCCGCGCCGTATGCGCAGCGTGGGCAAGGCGGTGCGTCCCGCCCCTGCCGAGGTGGACGACAATCCGCGCGCACGCAGTGCGGTCATGCGGGTTGCAGAAAAATTGATGTGAGCTCGCTGCCATGGTTTTCGTGATGTCGAGCAGGTGGACGGGCGGATGGGTGCTGGGGCTGTGGTTGGCGGTCATGAGTAGTGCGCTGGGTGTGGTGGCGACCAGCCATATGTGTCGGCAGTTGTACGCAGAGCTGGCGTCACTGCAACAACAGGAAAATCAGTTGCAAGTTGAATGGGGTCAGTATTTGTTGGAGCAAAGTTCCTGGGCGTCCCTGAGTCGCATTGAGCGCCAGGCGACGGAGAAGTTGGGTATGCATGTCCCGGCGACGGACAAAATTATTATGGTTACACCGTGATGGTCACACCGTGATGGACAAACCGCTGAAGGCAGCTGCATCGGGCGCCCTGGTGCTGGTTCGCTGGCGCTATCTGGTAGCGGTCGCGGCGCTGGTGGCGCTGCCGGTGGTGGCTGCCTGGCATATTGCGGGGCTGCAGGTGATGCCCGATCGGGATCGGGGTTTTGCTTTTTTGCAAAGTCAGGGTGCCGCCAGGACGGTTCGCGTGGAACCCATTCCCGCTTATCGCGGCGTGATTTCCGACCGCCGC